>JAICRS010000160.1 GCA_025966335.1 Nocardioidaceae bacterium | reverse complement strand
CCGCAGTACTCCGTGTCGATCGCGGCCTCCGTCGAGGACCAGGTGGTGGCCGGTGTGGTCGTCAACGTGGAGACGGAGGAGGTGTTCGCGGCGACGCTCGGCGGTGGGGCCACCTGCAACGACCGGCCGTTGCGGGTGCGGGGCGTCGTACCGATGTCGCAGCGGCTGGTGGTCACCGGGTTCAACTACGTGGCCGCGGTCCGCGCCCGGCAGGCCACGGCCGTGGCCGCGTTGCTGACCGAGGTCCGCGACATCCGCCGGCTCGGGTCGGCCGCGCTGGACCTGTGCTCGATCGGGGCGGGCCGCGCCGACGCCTACGTCGAGGAGGGCCTCAACCCGTGGGACCTGGCCGCCGGGGGACTGGTGGCGACCGAGGCCGGCGCCCGGGTCGAGGTCCGCCCCGGCGCGGGCGGCACCGACTGCGTCCTCTGCGCCCCCGCCGACGGCTTCGAGGAGTTCGCGGAGCTCGTCGCCGGGTGCGGGTTTCTGGCGACTGGTGAGACGGTCGCACCGCGCTCTTGAATCAGCGGGCCGGATCGGGGAATATCTGCCTCTCCACACCGGTTGACGCCGCTGCACAGCGCGCAGGAGCCACCGAGGCGGGGCGGGGCTCTGTGACTCTGGCGACATCATGTGGAATGGGCGTGCATTCTTCACCCCGGATAGTGCACAATCCGCACCGCACGACGTGATCGGCACACGACTTGAAGATGGCAGCCGCTGGTACTACGGGGGCAGGAGACGGACATGGCAACGGACTACGACGCACCACGAAAAACCGAGGAAGAGCAGAACGAGGAGAGCCTCGAGGAGCTCAAGGCTCGGCGGCACGACAAGAACTCCGGGAAGGTCGACGAGGACGAGGCCGAGGCGGCCGAGTCGTTCGAGCTCCCCGGTGCGGACCTCTCCCACGAGGAGCTCGCGGTCGAGGTGAAGCCCAAGCAGGAAGATGAGTTCACCTGCATGAGCTGCTTCCTCGTGCACCACCGCAGCCAGCTCGCGGACGAGAAGAAGATGATCTGCCGCGACTGCGCCTGACGCGCACGCGGGGCACTATCGCCGGACAGACGAAGGGCCGGACCCAGCACGGGTCCGGCCCTTCGTGCGTCCGCCGACGTCAGACGTCGACGTCCTCCAGGTTCTTCGGCAGGTGCCCGGTGGACCTGCGGTAGTAGCTCGCCGCCTTGCGGGAGGCAGCCATCCTGGCCAGGCCGACCGCGACACCGCTGGCCGCCGCCCAGGCCACGGCCTCACCGATCGAGACGTCGGGGTGCTCCGGGTTCTTCGGTGGTGTCTTTCCGGTGGAGATCTTCCAGAACGTGTTGAGCGTCTTGCGTGCCAGGATCGCCGCGCCGGTGGTCGCGGCGAGTCCGTAGACCGTCCAGATCTTCGAGCCCGAGGCCATGGTTTCCTCCTGGGTCAGGGGGTTGTCCCTGCCCATCCTGCCACTCCTGAGGGCTACCGCGAGCTCGCGGCCACCAGAGCCGCGACCAGCTCGTCGGGCCTGCGGGTCGAGACCAGCCAGTAGGGCACCGGGTCAGCCGGGTCGTGCACGGTGACCTGCACCGACCGCTTCACGTAGGGCCGCAGCAGCAGGTAGGCCCGCGTGTTCGCGTCCACGCCGATCAGCCGCTTGGTGGTCTCGGCGTCGTGGGCGCGGGGCCCGGTGAGCAGGTGCACCGGGATGGTCGCGCGGCCGGCGTGGAAGGTGCCGTCGACCACGCGCACCTCGGCCGCGCCGTAGCCCAGGAACAGGGAGACCACGCCGAGGGTGAGGAACGCGGTCGCGCCCCAGGCCACTCCGGCCGGAAGCGCGACGATGAACGCCAGCCAGATGCTGGCCAGGAACATCGTGGCCTGCACCCACCAGCGCAGTGGCACGCGCAGCTTCTCCTCGAACAGCACTCCGGTATCCGGGGTCACACTCGTCACTCGCTCGCTCGTTTTCCGCTTGGGTGGGCGCCGCGTCGGCAGGCACAATCCTGTCACCCGGGACCCGTCCCAGGGTGGATAGGGTCGGGCCCCATGGTGGAGATCCTGATTTCGCGGCTCGACAAGTCCGTCCCGCTGCCGGCGTACGCCCATCCCGGTGACGCGGGCGCCGACCTGACCACCACCGTGGACGTGGTGCTCGAGCCGGGGGAGCGGGCGATGGTCCCCACCGGGATCAGCCTCGCGTTGCCCGACGGGTACGTCGCCCTGGTCCATCCGCGCTCGGGGCTGGCGGCGCGGTGCGGGGTGTCGATCGTGAACGCGCCGGGCACCGTGGACGCCGGCTACCGCGGCGAGGTCAAGGTGATGCTGATCAACCTGGACCCGAAAGCGCCGGTCCGGCTGCGCCGCGGTGACCGGATCGCTCAGCTGGTGATCCAGCAGGTCGAGCGTGCCCGGTTCGTCGAGGTGGACCGGCTGCCGGGTTCCGCGCGCGGTGCGGGGGGTTACGGTTCTACGGGTGGGTTCGTCGGTCCGGACGGCCACCACCAGGAGACCCCGATCGAGGAGAAGCAGTGAAGTTCCGACGTAACAAGTCCGACCAGGTCGGCACCGAGGAGGGCGTCGACACCGAACAGGTCTCCGAGCAGGACGAGCAGGCGGCCGCCCCGGCGGGCGAAGGCGCCCGCACCCAAGGCCCCTGGGACTCCTCGGAGGTCACCATGGACGAGGAGGACCCGACGCGGGTCGACCTCGGTGGCCTGGTCGTCACCGGCCGGCCGGGACTCGAGCTGCGGCTGCAGGTCGACGAGAAGACCCAGCAGATCGCCGCGGTGCTCCTGATCGGCAAGGAGGGGGCGGTCGAGCTCCGTCCGTTCGCGGCGCCGCGCAGCGCCGACATCTGGAGCGACATCCGCAAGCAGATCGCCGCCGAGACCACCCGGCGCGGGGGCACGGCGACCGAGGCGACCGGGACCTACGGCACCGAGCTGCAGGTCGTGATGCCGGTGACCACCCCCGAGGGGAAGCCGGCGACCCAGCCCTCGCGGGTGCTCGGCATCAGCGGCCCGCGCTGGCTGCTGCGCGCCACGCTGCTCGGCAAGCCGGCGATGCAGCCCGACGAGACCGGCGACATCGAGAGCGCCCTGCGTGACGTGGTCGTGGTCCGCGGCAACGAGCCGATGGCCCCCGGCGACCCGCTGCCGCTGACGATGCCCGCCAACGCCCGACCGGTGCAGCAGCGGGAGGCCTGAACCGCGGTTACGCTGGTGTCATGTCAGAGGTCAAGGGGCGCCTGCGCCGCAGCCTGAGCCGGTGGGCCAGCAGCGACGACCAGGAGGCCAAGGAGCTGCGCAGCGACTCGGCCAAGGCCGGCTGCTGCCCGATCGCGGAGGCCGGTGACCGGGACCGGGTCGAGCTGCAGGGCAGCCTGCGCACGGTCACGCTCCGTCCGCGCGGTGGGGTGCCGGCGCTCGAGGCCGAGCTGTACGACGGGTCCGGCGTGATCACCGTGATCTGGCTGGGCCGCCGGCGGATCGCCGGGATCGAGCCGGGGCGGGCGATCAAGGTCGAGGGCCGGATCGGTGTGCACGACAAGATGCGGGTGATCTTCAACCCGCGCTACGAGCTGAGGTACTGACCTGTGTCCCAACCCGACGTGACCGCCTCGAAGCCGGTCGGCACCGAGACGGTCGAGGCGGTGGTCCGCGCGCAGCTGTCCCGTGCGCTGGGCGGCAAGCGCGGCATGCTCGAGGCCGCGGTGCCGACCATCATGTTCACGGTGGTGTTCCTCACCACGAAGGACCTGCAGCTCGCCCTGGTGGTCAGCGTCGCCGCCGCCGTCGTACTCCTGGTCTTCCGGCTGGTGCAGCGCTCGACCGTGCAGTTCGTGGTCAACAGCCTGGTCGGCATCGGGATCGGTGCCTTCTTCGCCTATCGCAGCGCCCAGGGCGGCGGCGACGCCGGCGACCAGGCGCTCGCCTACTTCCTGCCCGGCATCCTCTACAACGCCGGCTACGCGGTGGTGATCTCGCTGACCATCCTGGTCCGGTGGCCGGTGGTGGGCTTCATGGTCGGCAGCGTCGCCGGTGACCCGACCGCCTGGCACAGGGACCCGCAGATCGTCCGGCTGTGCAGCAACCTCAGCTGGCTGCTGGTCGCCCCGTGTCTGATCCGGGTCGCGGTGCAGCTGCCGTTGTACCTGGCCGGTCGGAACAACGTCTACGACACCGACGCGCTGATCGCTGCGCTGGGGGTCTCGAAGATCGTGATGGGCTGGCCGCTGCAGCTGGCCGCGCTCGCGGCGATGGTGTGGCTGCTGGCGCGCAACCACACGCCGATCGACCCCACGGAGCCGGAACCGAAGCTGTCCGACCGAGCCGTCTGACCGAGCCGTTCGACCGGGGCTGCTACTTGCCGTGCTCGACCGGGGCGAGCAGCCGCTCGAGCTCGGTCTCGGACGCGGCGGCGGCGACGAACAGCAGCTCGTCACCGGCCTCGATCGGCTGCTCCGCGGTCGGGGTGTAGACCTGTCCGTCGCGCAGGATCGTCACCAGCGAGGCGTTCTCCGGCCACGGGATCAGGCCGCTGGGCTTCCCGACGTACGGCGAGTCCTCGGGCAGGGTCATCTCGACGAGGTTCGCGTTGCCCTGACGGAAGGTGAACAGCCGGACCAGGTCGCCGACGCTGACCGCCTCTTCCACCAGCGCGGACATGATCCGCGGCGTGGACACGTTGACGTCGACGCCCCAGGCCTCGGTGAACAGCCACTCGTTGTTGGGGTGGTTGACCCGGCCGACGGTGCGCGGGACCCCGAACTCCGTCTTCGCCAGCAACGAGGTGACCAGGTTGACCTTGTCGTCACCGGTCGCCGCGATCACCACGTCGCAGTGCTCCAGCTGCGCCTCCTCGAGGGAGGACAGCTCACAGGAGTCGGCCAGCAGCCACTCCGCGTTCGGCACCCGGTCCGGCTTGATCGAGGCGGGGTTCTTGTCGATCAGCAGCACCCGGTGACCGTTCGTGATCAGCTCCGCGGCGATCGAGCGACCGACCGCCCCAGCGCCGGCAATCGCGACCCGCATCAGGCTTCCTCCGGTCCTCGGCCGAAGACCGAGTAGACCCGGTCGGCGTTCTCCTCGCGCATCACCAGGTGCAGCAGGTCACCCTCCTGGATCACCGACTCCCGGGTCGGCAGGATGCCCTCGCCGAGCCGGTCGATCCAGGCGATCCGGCAGCCGGACTGCTCCTGGAAGGAGACCGTGCGGTGCCCGATCCACGACTCGCTGGCGGGCAGCTGGTCGAGCCGGATGGTGCCGGACGGGTCGCGGTAGTCCGGCTCGGCGCCGGCCGGCATGATCCGCCGCAGCACCTGGTCGGCGGTCCACTTGACGGTGGCCACTGTGGTGATCCCGAGCCGCTGGTAGACCTCGGCGCGACCGGGGTCGTAGATCCGGGCGACCACCTGCTGGATGCCGAACGTCTCACGGGCCACCCGTGCGGCGATGATGTTGGAGTTGTCGCCGCTGGAGACAGCGGCGAACGCGTCGGCCTTCTCGATGCCGGCCCGGTCGAGCACGTCCTGGTCGAAGCCGATGCCGGTCACCTTGGTCCCGTTGAAGGAGGGACCGAGCCTGCGGAACGCGTCCGGATTGCTGTCGATGACCGCGACCGTGTGGTCCCGGTCCTCGAGACTGCGGGCGAGCGTCGACCCGACGCGGCCACAACCCATGATCACCACATGCACGGGGGAGACGCTACACCGAGACCCCGCCGCGTTCGACGAGTAACGCGCCCTGCGTGGTCTAGCCTTCCAGTCGTGGGTGTTGGCGACGTATCCAAGCGAATCCTTCTCGGGCGAAAACTGCGGAGCACGCAGCTCGGGGAGACGTTGCTACCCAAGAAGATCGCGCTTCCGGTGTTCGCCAGCGATGCGTTGTCGTCGGTGGCCTACGCACCGGACGAGATCTTCATCATGCTGTCGATGGCGGGGGTTGCCGCCTACGCCTGGTCGTGGAAGATCGGCATCCTCGTCGCGCTGGTGATGCTCACCGTCGTCGCGTCGTACCGGCAGAACGTGCACGCCTACCCGAGCGGTGGCGGCGACTACGAGGTGGCGACGGTCAACCTCGGCCGCAACGCGGGGGTGACGGTGGCCAGCGCGCTGCTCGTCGACTACGTGCTGACGGTCGCGGTGTCGATCTCGTCCGGCGTGCAGAACGCCGGCGCGGCGGTCGGGTTCATCGCCGACCACGAGGCGCTCGTCGCCAGCCTCCTCGTGCTGGGTCTCGCTGCACTGAACCTGCGCGGGGTTCGCGAGTCGGGCACCCTGTTCGCCGTCCCGACCTACGGGTTCATGCTGGCGATCCTCGGGATGTGCGCCTGGGGGTTGCTGCGCTACTTCTCCGGATCGTTGCCCCAGGCCGAGAGTGCGGAGTTCAGGATCATCGAGGCGGAGGGCTACGAGAAGACGATCACCACGGTCGCGCTGGTGTTCCTGCTGGCCCGGGCGTTCTCGTCGGGATGTGCTGCGCTGACCGGCGTGGAGGCGATCTCCAACGGGGTTCCCGCGTTCCGCAAGCCGAAGAGCAAGAACGCCGCGACCACCCTGCTGCTGCTGGGCATCATCGCGATCACCATGATGATGAGCGTCATCACGCTCGCGCGCGAGATGGACCTCAGGTACGTCGACCCGCACGAGATAGACCGGCTGCGGACCGCCGACAACCAACCGCTTCCCGGTGACTACGACCAGCACACGGTGATCGCGCAGATCGCACGGGGCGTCTTCGACAACTTCTCGCCGGGCTTCTACTTCGTGATCGCGATGACCGGCATCATCCTGGTGCTGGCGGCGAACACCGCGTTCAACGGGTTCCCGGTGCTCGGCTCGATCCTCGCCAAGGACGGTTTCCTGCCCCGCCAGCTCGGGTCGCGTGGCGACCGGTTGGCCTACAGCAACGGCATCCTGATCCTGGCGTTCATGGCGATCGCGCTGATCGTCGCGTTCGACGCCGAGGTCACCAGGCTGATCCAGCTCTACATCGTCGGGGTGTTCGT
>JAICRS010000359.1 GCA_025966335.1 Nocardioidaceae bacterium | reverse complement strand
TGACGGCGGTACGCCGGCGCCACCTCGTTGATCGCATCGCCCATCTTGTGGATTCGCAACGCGTTGGTGGAACCGGGGATGCCCGGAGGACTGCCCGCGATGATCACCACGAGATCACCCTCCGTGACGCGGCCGATCTTGAGCAGCGCCTCGTCGACCTGGCGGACCATCTCGTCGGTGTGCTCGACCTCCGGCGCGAGGAACGTCTCCACTCCCCAGGTCAGCGAGAGCTGTGAGCGGACCGCGGGAACCGGCGTGAACGCCAGCGTCGGGATCGGTCCCCGGTAGCGGGACAACCGGCGCGCCGAGTCACCGCTCTGGGTGAACGCGACGGTGTACTTCGCACCCACCCGGCTGGCGACCTCCGCCGCCGCCTTCGCGACCACCCCGCCGCGGGTCCGCGGCGCCCAGTCGATCGCGGCGGTGTTCGTCAGCGAGTGGTGCTCGGTGGAGGTGATGATCCGGGCCATCGTCTCCACGGTCTCGATCGGGAACTCCCCCACGCTGGTCTCGCCGGACAGCATCACCGCGTCGGCACCGTCGAGCACGGCGTTGGCCACGTCGGAGGCCTCGGCGCGGGTCGGTCGCGGCGAGGAGATCATCGACTCCAGCATCTGGGTCGCCACGATCACCGGTTTCGCGTTGCGGCGGGCCTTCTCGATCACGTGCTTCTGCAGGAAGGGGACGTCCTCGAGCGGGCACTCCACCCCGAGGTCGCCACGGGCCACCATGAACCCGTCGAAGGCCTTGATCACCTCGTCGATGTTCTCGATCGCCTGCGGCTTCTCGATCTTCGCGATCACCGGCAGGAAGACGTTCTCCTCGGCCATGATCCGGCGGACGTCGTCCGCGTCCTTGGCCGAGCGCACGAACGACAGCGCGATGAAGTCCACGGTGAGGTGCAGCGCCCAGCGCAGGTCCTCGACGTCCTTCTCCGACAGCGCCGGGACCGACACCGCGACACCGGGCAGGTTGATGCCCTTGTTGTTGCTGATCGGGCCGGGAACGACCACCTTGGTGTCCACGTCGGTGTCGCTGACCGCCGTCACGATCAGGCGCACCCGGCCGTCGTCGATCAGGATCTGGTCATCCTTGCTGACGTCACCGGGGAGCCCGTCGTACGTCGTGGAGCAGATGTGCCGGTCACCGGGCACGTCGCGGGTGGTGATCGTGAAGTCCTGCCCCTGCTGGAGCTCGACCGGACCGCCGGCGACCTTCCCGAGACGGATCTTGGGCCCCTGGAGGTCGGCGAAGACGCCGACGCCGTGGCCGCTCTCGTCGGAGGCCTGGCGCACCATCCGGTAGGCCCGCTCGTGGTCGGCATGGGTCCCGTGGCTCAGGTTGAGCCGGGCCACGTCCATCCCGGCGTCCACGAGCTCGCGGATCCGTTCCGGGGTCGCGGTCGCCGGGCCGAGGGTGCAGACAATCTTCGCTCTTCGCACCCTCCGACCCTATTGGCTACCCCGCGGTCCCCCAAACCCCCCGCTCAGACGACGAGTGGGCGCTCGGTCGGCGCGATCGGGTACGGAAGCGTGGTCGCACCGGTGAGGTAGGTGTCCACGGCCGCCGCGGCAGCACGGCCCTCGGCGATCGCCCACACGATCAGCGACTGACCACGGCCAGCGTCACCGGCGACGAAGACACCGTCGACCGAGGACATGTACGACGCGTCGCGGTTCACGTTCCCGCGCTCGTCGAGGTCCACGCCGAGCTGCGAGACCAGGCCCTCCTGCTCGGGACCGGTGAAGCCCATCGCGAACAACACCAGCTCGGCGGG
>JAICRS010000366.1 GCA_025966335.1 Nocardioidaceae bacterium | reverse complement strand
GACTGGCCCACTCCGCGAACGACTCGTTGAGCCACAGGTCGTCCCACCAGCGCATGGTGACCAGGTCGCCGAACCACATGTGCGCCATCTCGTGCAGGATCGTGTTCGCGCGCTGCTCGTAGAACGAGTGGGTCTGCCGGCTGCGCGGCAGGTAGTCGTCGCGGAAGGTGACACAGCCGGCGTTCTCCATCGCGCCCATGTTGTACTCGGGCACGTAGAGCTGGTCGTACTTGTGGAACGGGTAGGGGTAGTCGAAGGCGTCCTCGAAGAACGCGAAGCCCTGCTTGGTGATCTCGAGCAGGTCGTCGACGTCGAGGTGCTCCTTCATCGACTGGCGGCAGTAGTGACCGAGGGCGATCTCCCCGTGCTTGCCGGAGTAGGAGTCCATCACCTGGTGGTACTCACCGGCCACGATCGCGGTGATGTAGGTCGACATCGGCTCGGTGGCCGGGAAGCTCCAGGTCGCCTTGCCGTCACCGGCGTCGACCGGGTCGGGGGTCGGTGCGTTCGAGACGACCTTCCAGCCGGACGGCGCGGTCACGGTGAACGTGAACACCGCCTTCAGGTCCGGCTGCTCGAAGGTGGTGTAGACGCGGCGCGCGTCCGGCACCTCGAACTGCGTGTAGGTGTAGACGCGGTCGTCGGCGGGGTCGACGAACCGGTGGAGGCCCTCGCCGGTGCGGCTGTAGGTGCAGTCAGCGACCACCCGGAGCTCGTTGTCGGCGACCAGGTCGTCGAGCTGGATCCGGTTGTCGCGGTAGACCGCGGCCGGGTCCAGCGCCTTCCCGTTGAGCGTGAGCTCGCTGATCGTCGCGCCGACCAGGTCGGCGAAGGTGGACGACCCCGGCTGCGTGCACGAGAACCGGATCACGGTCGTGGAGCCGAAGGTCTTGTCGGACGTGGTGAGGTCGAGGTCCACGGTGTAGGAGTCGACGCTGAGGATCTCGGCGCGGGCGCGCGCCTCATCCCGTGTGAGGTTGGTTCCAGGCATGGATGCATCCTTGCACCCGCTCCGGGGAACAATCCAACGGCTTTGGGAATTGCTCAGATGGGTACCAAAGATCCATCCTCACCGATAAGGGAGCGAATCCGCATGAGCACCGCCACCGAAGAACTGACCGAGCGCACGCCCGTGGACTTCTGGTTCGACCCGATGTGTCCGTGGGCCTGGATGACGTCGCGCTGGCTGCTGGAGGTGGAGCAGGTACGCCGCATCGCCCCCGCGTTCCACGTGATGAGCCTTGCCTACCTCAACCAGGACAAGGACATTCCGGACGACTACCGCGAGTTCCTGAAGCCCGCCTGGGGACCCGTGCGGGTGTGCATCGCCGCCGCGGAGGCCGAGGGCGACGACGTCCTGCTTCCGCTCTACACCGCCCTCGGCAACCGGATCCACCTCCAGGAGCGGACGGTCGACCGCGCGCTGATCGAGGAGGCACTGGCCGAGGTCGGCCTGCCGACCGGGCTCGCGGACGCGATGGACAACACCGACTACGACGACGCTCTGAAGAAGTCGCACCACCTCGGCATGGACCAGGTCGGCATGGACGTGGGCACCCCGGT
>JAICRS010000273.1 GCA_025966335.1 Nocardioidaceae bacterium | reverse complement strand
GCTGCTGGCCTCCGCCGGGTCCGGCCTCACCACGGTCTCGTTCCCGGGCACGCCGGGCGTCCCGGAGTCGTCGACCGCCCTCACCCTGGTGCTGCCCTACAACGACCCGGCCGCGGTCGAGGCGGCTTTCGCCGAGCACGGCGACCGGATCGCCTGCCTGATCACCGAGGCGGCCCCCGGCAACATGGGCGTCGTCCCGCCCGACCCCGGCTTCAACGCGTTCCTCGCCGACACCTGCCGCCGGCACGGCGCGCTCTTCATCAGCGACGAGGTGATGACCGGGTTCCGGGTCACCCGCTCCGGGCAGTCCGGGCTCGACGGTGCGGTCGAGGGCTGGAGGCCGGACCTGGTCACCTTCGGCAAGGTGATGGGTGGCGGCGTCCCGGCGGCGGCGTTCGGTGGCCGCGCCGACGTGATGAGCCAGCTCTCCCCGGAGGGGCCGGTCTACCAGGCCGGGACGCTGTCGGGGAACCCGGTGGCCACCACCGCCGGGCTGGCCACGCTCCGGCTGGCGACAGAGGAGATCTACGCCTGCATCGACAAGGCATCGTTGGTGGTGCAGGACGCCGCCGGCGCGGCGCTCACCGAGGCGGGTGTGCCGCACGTCATCCAGAGCAACGGGAACATGTTCAGCGTCTTCTTCGTCGAGGAGGACGTGCGCACCGTGCCCGACTTCGACGCCGCGAGTGGCCAGCGCCTGGACCGGTACCGCGCGTTCTTCCACGCGATGCTGGACCAGGGCGTCTACCTGCCGCCGAGCGCCTTCGAGTGCTGGTTCCTGTCCTCGGCGCACGACGACCGGGCCCTCGACAAGATCGTCTCCGCGCTGCCGGAAGCTGCGCGTGCCGCCGCCCGAACCTCCCAGGGAGCCTCATGAAGACCGTCGTCCACCTGCTCCGTCACGGCGAGGTGCACAACCCGACCGGTGTCCTCTACGGACGGATGCCCGGCTACCACCTCTCCGACCTCGGCCAGGAGATGGCGCAGCGTGTCGCGGACACCATCGGCGACCGCGACATCACCGCGGTGGTGTCCTCCCCGCTCGAGCGCGCCCAGCAGACGGCCGCCCCGCTGGCGAAGGCGCTCGGTGTCGACATCACCACCGACCGCCGGGTGATCGAGTCCACCAACGTCTTCGAGGGGCAGACCTTCGGCGTCGGCGACGGCGTGCTGAAGAGGCCGTCGGCCTGGCGGCACCTGTGGAACCCGTTCCGGCCCTCCTGGGGCGAGCCCTACAAGCAGCTCGTCGCGCGGATGATGGCCGCGGTGTACGACGCGCGCGATGCTGCCTCGGGACACGAAGCGGTGATCGTCTCCCACCAGCTGCCGATCTGGATCACCCGGCTGCACGTCGAGGGCCGGCCGTTCCTGCACGACCCGCGGCGCCGGCACTGCACCCTGTGCAGCCTGACCTCGTTCTCGTTCGACGGCGAGAACCTGACGACGGTCCGTTACTCCGAGCCCGCCGCGGACCTGATCCCGGTGGCCGACAAGAACGCACCGTTCTCCGCGGGTGGTGCCCCGGCCGAGGACAAGCCGCCGGCGGCGGGTGCGTGAACCTTGTTGCGACGCAGGCTTCCGGTGCTGGTGGCCGCACTGCTCAGTGGTGCGGTGCTGACCTCGTGCACGGACACGCCGAGCGGCTCGGGTGACGCCGGGTTCATCTCCGGCAAGGGCGTGATCACCAAGCTCCCGGTCGACGAGCGCGAGAAGCCCGGTGAGGTGGCCGGGGAGACCATCGACGGGGAGCCGATCTCGTTGGCCGACTTCGCCGGGCAGACCGTCGTGGTCAACGTCTGGGGCTCCTGGTGCGGCCCCTGCCGGGCCGAGGCGCCGGACCTGGTCGCGGCCGCCGAGGAGCTCGCCGACGACGACGTCGCCTTCCTTGGCATCAACTCCCGCGACCTGAACCAGGCCGCCGCGCGGGCGTTCGTCCGACGCTTCGACGTGCCCTATCCCAGCATCTACGACCAGGGAGGCCGGACCCTGCTCGCGTTCCGCGGCACGCTGACCGCGAACTCGATCCCGAGCACCGTGATCATCGACGAGCAGGGCCGGGTGGCCGCGCGCGTCCTGGGTGAGGTCTCGAAGAGCACGCTGGTCGGCCTGGTCGAGGACGTGCAGGCGGGCGCCGCCTGATGGTGCCGATGGACATCGGGGACTGGTTCGCGAACACGGCGCTGTCCGGGTCGCTGCTGCTCGCCGTGCCGGTGGCGATCGTGGCCGGGCTGGTGTCGTTCTTCTCCCCGTGCGTGGTGCCGCTGCTGCCCGGCTACCTCTCCTACGCCACCGGCCTGTCGGGCGCCGACCTGGAGTCCGCCAGGCGTGGCCGGATGGTGCTCGGCAGCTCGCTGTTCGTGCTCGGCTTCTCGGCCGTGTTCGTGGCGCTGGGCACCGCCTCCGGTGCCCTCGGCGACTGGCTGATCGTCTACCAGCACGAGATCAGCATCGTCCTCGGTGCGCTGACGATCCTGGTCGGCGTCGCGTTCCTCGGTCTCGTGCCGTGGATGCAGCGCGACGTGCGCGTGCACCGGGTGCCGTCGGTCGGGCTCGGCGCGGCACCGCTGCTCGGTGTCCTGTTCGGGCTCGGGTGGACCCCCTGCATCGGGCCGACGCTGTCCGCGGTGCAGGTGCTCGCGTTCCAGGAGGGCACCGCCGGACGCGGCGCCCTGCTCAGCGTCGCCTACTGCGTGGGCCTCGGTGTCCCGTTCATCGTGGCCGGGCTGGCCTTCCGCCGTACCCTCGGCGCGGTCGCCTGGGTCCGTCGGCACCAGGCGTGGGTGACCCGGCTCGGCGGCCTGCTGCTGATCGTCGTCGGCCTGCTGCTGGTCACCGGCATCTGGGACCTGTGGGTCGCCCAGCTGCGCGGCTGGATCGGCTCGTTCTCGGTGGCGGTGTGAGATGACCGTCGAGACCACGCCCGCCGCCGCCGGGGGAGCGGCCACCACCCCGCCGACCCCGCCCTCCGCACCGCCGGCGCTGTCCCCGAGGGAGCTCGGCCGCTGGGCGTGGCGCCAGCTCACCTCCATGCGCACCGCGCTGGTGCTGCTGTTCCTGCTCGCACTCGCGGCGATCCCCGGCTCGATCGTCCCGCAACGCGACGTGGACGCGCTCGCCGCCGCCCGCTGGGTGAACGAGCACCCGACGCTGGCGCCGATCTACGACGCGCTGGGCCTGTTCTCGGTCTACGACTCGGTCTGGTTCAGCGCGATCTACATCCTGCTGATGGTCTCCCTGGTCGGCTGCATCCTGCCGCGCACGAAGATCTACTGGCGCGGGATGACCGCGCGCCCGCCGAAGCCTCCGCGCAACCTGGGCCGGCTGCCGCAGTCGCGGACCTTCGAGGTCGACGCCGAGCCGGCGGTGGCGCTCGAGCATGCCCGTTCCGTGCTGGCCCGCAGGAGGTACCGGGTCGACGTACACCCGGACGCCACCAGCGGCGGCGCGGTCTCCGGTGAGCGCGGCTACCTGCGCGAGGCCGGAAACCTGCTGTTCCACGTGTCCCTGCTGGTGGTCCTGGTCGGGTTCGCGATCGGCAACCTCTACGGCTACAAGGGCGGCGTGATCGTGGTGTCCGGCCAGGGCTTCTCCAACTCGCTCAG
>JAICRS010000094.1 GCA_025966335.1 Nocardioidaceae bacterium | reverse complement strand
TCGCCACCCGCGCCGGCGCGCAGGCGCTGGTGGACGCCGGCGTCGACGCGGTCAAGGTCGGGGTCGGTCCCGGTTCCATCTGTACGACGCGCGTGGTGGCCGGCGTGGGCGTGCCGCAGGTGACCGCGATCTACGAGGCCGCGCAGGCCTGCAAGCCGGCCGGTGTCCCCGTCATCGGCGACGGCGGCCTGCAGTACTCCGGCGACATCGCCAAGGCGATCGTCGCGGGTGCGGACACGGTGATGCTGGGCTCGCTGCTCGCCGGCTGCGACGAGAGCCCGGGCGACCTGGTCTTCGTCAACGGCAAGCAGTTCAAGTCCTACCGCGGGATGGGCTCGCTCGGCGCGATGGCCTCGCGCGGGAAGAGGTCCTTCTCCAAGGACCGCTACTTCCAGGCGGACGTGGCCAGCGACGACAAGATCGTGCCCGAGGGGATCGAGGGACAGGTGCCCTACCGGGGGCCGCTGTCGGCGGTCGCCCACCAGCTGATCGGCGGGCTGCAGCAGTCGATGTTCTACGTCGGCTCGCGGACCATCCCCGAGCTGCAGGACCGCGGCCAGTTCGTCCGGATCACCTCGGCGGGGCTCAAGGAGAGCCACCCGCACGACATCCAGATGACCGTCGAGGCACCCAACTACAGCTCCCGCTGAGAACACGAGAGACTGTCGCCTGTGATGGAAATCGAGATCGGCCGCGCCAAGCGCGGTCGCCGCGCCTACTCCTTCGACGACATCGCGATCGTGCCCTCGCGGCGCACCCGCGACCCGGAGGAGGTCTCGGTCGCCTGGCAGATCGACGCCTACCGCTTCGAGCTGCCGATCATCGCCGCCCCGATGGACTCGGTGATGTCGCCGCGGACGGCGATCGAGTTCGGCAGGTACGGCGGCCTCGGTGTCCTCGACCTCGAGGGGCTGTGGACCCGCTACGACGACCCGACCGACCTGCTCGCCGAGGTGGCCGAGCTGCGCGGGACCGCAGCCACCAAGCGGCTCCAGGAGATCTACGCCGAGCCGATCAAGCCGGAGCTGATCACCGCACGGCTCAAGGAGATGCGCGAGGCCGGCGTCACCGTGGCCGGCTCGTTGTCGCCCCAGCGCACCAAGGAGCACGCGAAGGCGGTCGTCGACGCCGGCGTCGACCTGTTCGTGATCCGCGGCACCACCGTCTCCGCCGAGCACGTCTCCGGCCAGGCGGAGCCGCTGAACCTCAAGGAGTTCATCTACGAGCTCGACGTCCCGGTGATCGTCGGTGGCTGCGCGACCTACCAGGCGGCGCTGCACCTGATGCGCACCGGCGCGGCCGGTGTCCTGGTCGGGTTCGGCGGCGGAGCCGCGCACACCACCCGGACCGTGCTCGGTCTCGCGGTGCCGATGGCCAGCGCGGTCGCCGACGTGGCCGCGGCCCGGCGTGACTACCTCGACGAGTCCGGTGGTCGCTACGTGCACGTGATCGCGGACGGCTCGGTCGGCCGCAGCGGAGACCTGGCCAAGGCGATCGCCTGTGGCGCCGACGCGGCGATGATCGGCTCACCGCTCGCGCGGGCACAGGAGGCACCCGGGCAGGGCTTCCACTGGGGCGCCGAGGCGTGGCACTCCAAGCTGCCGCGCGGTGAGCGGGTGGAGATCGGCACGGTCGGCACGCTGGAGGAGATCCTGTTCGGCCCCTCCCGCACCGCCGACGGCACGATGAACCTGGTCGGTGCGCTGCGCCGGTCGATGGCCACCACCGGCTACACCGAGCTCAAGGAGTTCCAGCGGGTCGAGGTCGTCGTCCAGTGAGGGTCGCCGCGGCCCAGGCCGAGTCGGTCTCGGGTGACGTGGTGGCCAATGTCGCGACCGCGGTGTCCCTGGTCGAGGAGGCTGCCCGCAACGGTGCGCGGCTCGTCGTACTCCCCGAGCTGTTCCTCACCGGCTACGACCCCGACGGCTGGTCACCGGCGGCGACGCTGACCCCCGAGGACGAGCGGCTGCGGACGCTGCGCGACGCGGCGCGAGCCGGCTCCGTGGTGGTGGTCGCCGGCGCAGCGGTACGACGGAGCGCGGACCGGTTCACGCTGTCCCTGCTGGTGCTCGACCGCGCCGGCGAGGTGACCGTGCCCTACGACAAGCAGCACATGTTCGACGCCGAGCTCGGGTTCTTCACCCCGGGCGACCACGGCGCCTCGATCGCCGTCGACGGCTGGGAGCTCGGACTCGGGATCTGCTACGACGGCTGCTTCCCCGAGCACGCCGCTGCGGCCGCCGCCGACGGCGCGCTGGCCTACCTGTGCCCGTCGGCCTACTACGTGGGCTCCGAGCACCGCCGCGACCTCTACTACGCGGCGCGCGCGCTCGACAACGGGATCTACGTGGTGTTCTCCGGGCTGACCGGCACGTGCGGTGACTACGCGTTCAACGGGGGCAGCGCGGTCTACGGCCCCGAGGGCCGGCCGGTGGACCGGGTCGGCGACGAGGCACCCGCGATCGCCTACGCGGACCTCGACCCGGCCGAGGTGACCCGGGTACAGGCGATGAACCCGATCGGCCGGGACCGGCTGACCGGCCTCGGCAGCCGGCAACGTCAGGTGCTGGCCGGCTGATGTCGCCCGAGGCCGCGCTCAGCCCCGGTGCCCGGGAGGCCGCGCTCGACGCGATGGCGGCCGGCGAGCTCGACGTGCTCGTCGTCGGCGGCGGCGTGGTCGGGGTCGGGACCGCGCTCGACGCGGTCACCCGCGGCCTGTCGGTGGGGCTGCTCGAGCAGCGTGACCTGGCCTCCGGCACCTCGTCGCGCTCCAGCAAGCTGATCCACGGCGGCCTGCGCTACCTGGAGATGCTCGACTTCGCGCTGGTCCGGGAGGCGCTCGAGGAGCGCGGCCTGCTGCTGACCCGGCTGGCGCCGCACCTGGTGAAGCCGGTGCCGTTCCTCTACCCGTTGACCCGTCGCGGCTGGGAGCGGCCCTACGTGGGCGCCGGTCTCGCGCTGTACGACGCGATGGCGATGGCCGGGAAGTACGACGTGGGTGTCCCGCGGCACCGGCACCTGTTCCGGCGCCAGGTCCGGCGGATCGCACCCGACTTCAAGGCCGACGCGCTGGCTGGCGCGATCCAGTACTACGACGCGCAGGTCGACGACGCGCGGCTGGTGACGACGATCGCCCGTACCGCCGCCGCACACGGCACGCTGCTGGCGACCCGGACCAAGGTCACCGGCTTCCTGCGCGAGGGGGAGCGGGTCACCGGGGTCCGCGCCACCGACCTGGAGTCCGGCCGCGAGCTCGCCGTCCGGGCTCGCGTGGTGGTCAACGCCGCCGGCGTGTGGACCGACGAGATCCAGGAGATGGTCGGCGGCCGCGGCGCGCTGCACGTGCAGGCCAGCAAGGGCATCCACCTCGTCGTGCCCCGGGACCGGATCCGCTCCGACAGCGGGATCATCCTGCGCACCGAGACCTCGGTGCTGTTCGTGATCCCGTGGGGCCGGCACTGGATCATCGGCACCACCGACACCGCGTGGAACCTGGACAAGGCCCACCCGGCGGCGTCCCGCACCGACATCGACTACCTGCTCGACCGGGTGAACACGGTCCTCAAGGAGCCGTTGGGGCACGAGGACGTCGAGGGCGTCTACGCCGGCCTGCGGCCGCTGCTGTCGGGGGAGTCGGAGCCGACCAGCCGGATCTCCCGCGAGCACACGGTGGTGACGCCGGTGCCGGGCCTGGTGATCATCGCCGGCGGCAAGCTGACCACCTACCGGGTGATGGGCAAGGACGCCGTGGACGCCGCCGCCCACTCCCTCGGCGGCGCGGTGCCGGGAAGCATCACCGAACGGGTCCGGCTGGCGGGTGCGGACGGCTACGAGACCCGGACCAACCAGCGGGACACCCTCGCCCGCACGTCCGGCCTGCACCTGGCCCGGATCGACCACCTGCTCAACCGCTACGGCGGCCTGGTCGACGAGGTCCTGGCGCTGGTCTCGAGCCGCCCCGACCTGGCCGACCCGCTGCCCGGCGCCGAGGACTACCTCAAGGCCGAGGTGGTCTACGCGGTGACCCACGAGGGGGCCCGTCACCTCGACGACGTGCTCGCCCGGCGTACCCGGATCTCGATCGAGAGCTTCGACCGCGGGGTCGCGGCAGTGGCACCGGCCGCGGAGCTGATGGCCGGCGAGCTCGGCTGGGGCCATGAACGGCGCGCCGAGGAGATCGACCACTACCTGCGCCGGGTCGAGGCCGAACGGCAGAGCCAGCGCGCGCTCACCGACCGGGAGGCCGACGAGGCCCGCGTCGCCGCCCCCGACATCGTCTGACCTGTTGAGACGCGCCCTTTTCCCCGTTGAAACGCGCGAAAGTCGCGGGTGAGACGCGGAGTTTTCGCATCGCGGCCGGCGAGTGACGCTCGTCTCACGTTGTTACTCAGAGGTAGCCCCTGAGGCGGCCGTCACATACTCTCGGTATATGAACACCATCGCCCCGCCCGGCCCCGAGCACGACGTCACCGCGGCCTACGCCCTCGAGCCGGCGTACGTGCGGACGCTGACCGACCGGGTCGTGTCGAGCACCGGCGAGAGCGTGCCGACCACCTGCCCGTTCAACGGGCAGCCGCTGGCGATGATCCCGCAGTCCGGCGAGGCGGACGTGGACGAGGCGTACCGGCGCGCACGTCGCGCGCAGGAAGCCTGGGCGGCGACCTCGCTCGACGAGCGTACGGCGAGGATGCTCGCTCTCCATGACCTGATCCTGGACCGCCAGGACGAGATCATCGACCTGATCTGCTGGGAGTCCGGCAAGGCCCGCAAGCATGCGTTCGACGAGCCGCTGCACGTGGCGCTGACCGCCCGCTACTACGCGCGGTCGGCGCACGACCACCTCGACACCGAGCGGAAGCTCGGCGTGGTGCCCGGGCTGACCCGGGTCGAGGTGAACCGGGTCCCCAAGGGCGTGGTCGGCATCATCTCCCCGTGGAACTACCCGTTCACGATGGCGCTCTGCGACGGGCTCCCGGCGCTCATGGCCGGCAACTCGGTGGTGCACAAGCCCGACGCGCAGACCATGCTGTCCGCGCTGCTCGGCGTGCACCTGCTCGAGGAGGCCGGATTCCCGCGCGACCTGTGGCAGGTCGTCGCCGGCCCGGGACGCGAGCTCGGCGGCCCGATGATCGAGCGGTCGGACTACATCTGTTTCACCGGCTCCACCGCAACCGGCCGGATCATCGCCCGGCAGTGCGCCGAGCAGCTGATCGGCTGCTCGCTCGAGCTCGGCGGGAAGAACCCGATCCTGGTCCTGCGCGACGCCGCGGTCGATCGGGCCGCGGAGGGTGCGGTGCGGGCGGCGTTCTCCAACGCGGGCCAGCTCTGCGTCTCGATGGAGCGGATGTTCGTCGCCGACCAGGTCTACGACCGGTTCGTGGACCGGTTCGTGGCGCGCACGAAGGCGATGAACCTCCGAACCGGCCTGGAGTGGGGCAGCGACATGGGGTCGCTGATCTCCCAGCAGCAGCTCGACACCGTCGTCGCACACGTCGACGACGCGGTGGCCAAGGGCGCGACCGTGCTCACGGGTGGCCGGGCCCGGCCCGACATCGGCCCCTACTACTACGAGCCGACCATCCTCGAGGGCGTCACCCCGGAGATGACCTGCTTCGGCGATGAGACGTTCGGCCCGGTGATCGCGCTCTACCGGTTCCACGACGAGTCCGACGCGATCGCCCGGGCCAACGCCGGCGAGTACGGGCTCAACGCGTCGATCTACAGCCAGGACGGCAAGCGCGCCCGCGCGATCGCCCGACAGATCAAGTGCGGCACGGTCAACATCAACGAGGCGTTCGGGGCGACCTTCGCCAGCGTGGACTCGCCGATGGGCGGCATGCGCGAGTCCGGGATGGGTCGTCGTCAGGGCGCCGAGGGTATCCACCGCTACACCGAGAGCCAGACCGTGGCGACCCAGCGGCTGGTCCGGTTCGCGCCGATGCTCGGGATGAGCGACAGGACCTACGCCCGGGTGATGACCGCGAACCTGCGGCTGATGAACAGGCTGGGCCGCCGGTGAGCACCGACTACGACGTGCTGGTGATCGGCTCGGGCTTCGGTGGCTCGGTGACCGCGCTCCGGCTGACCGAGAAGGGCTACAAGGTCGGTGTCCTCGAGGCCGGTGCCCGGTTCGAGGACGACGCCTATCCCACGACATCCTTCGACGTCACCAAGTACCTGTTCGCGCCCGAGGTCGGCTGCTACGGCATCCAGCGCATCGACAGCCTCCGCGACTGCCTGATCCTGTCCGGTGCCGGGGTCGGCGGCGGCTCGCTGGTCTACGCGAACACCCTCTACGAGCCGCTGCCGGCGTTCTACCAGGACCCGTCCTGGTGTGACATCACCGACTGGCAGGCCGAGCTCGCGCCCTACTACGACCAGGCCAAGCGGATGCTCGGTGTGGTGGAGAACCCGCTGCGCACACCGTCGGACGACGTGATGGAGAAGGTCGCCAACGACATGGGTGTCGGCGACACCTTCCATCCGACTCCGGTCGGGGTCTTCTTCGGCGGGCCGGGCCAGCAGCCGGGCGAGACGGTCGCCGACCCGTACTTCGGCGGCGCGGGTCCCGACCGGAACCCGTGCATCGGCTGCGGCGAGTGCATGACCGGCTGCCGGCACAACGCCAAGAACACGCTGACCAAGAACTACCTCTACCTGGCCGAGCAGAACGGCGCGGTGGTGCATCCGCTGACCACGGTGACCCGGGTCCGGCCCCGCGATGGCGGCGGCTACGAGGTGCAGGTGCGGTTCACCAAGGCGAAGGTACGTCGCGCCTCCGCACGCCGCACGCTCACGGCCGACCAGGTCGTGTTCTCGGCCTCCGCGCTCGGCACCCAACGGCTCCTGCACCGGATGCGCGACGAGGGGCACCTGCCGAAGCTGTCCGACCGGCTGGGGCACCTGTCGCGCACGAACTCCGAGTCGATCCTCGGCGCGATCGCACCCGACACCAGCGTCGACTACAGCCAGGGCATCGCGATCACCTCGAGCTTCCACCCCGACGAGGACACTCACATCGAACCGGTCCGCTACGGCAAGGGCAGCAACGCGATGTCGCTGCTGCAGACCGTCCTCACCGACGGCGACGGACCCGAGCCGCGCTGGAAGACCTGGCTGAAGGAGATGTGGCGCGAGAAGCGCAACGTCCTGGACCTCTACGACATGAAGCACTGGTCCGAGCGCACCGTGATCGCACTGGTGATGCAGACCGTGGACAACTCGATCACCACGTTCTCCCGGCGCAGCCGGCTGACCGGCCGCTGGTTCCTCTCCTCGAGGCAGGGGCACGGCGCCCCGAACCCGACCTGGATCCCGGTGGCGAACCAGGCGGTGCGGAAGATGGCCCAGATCATCAACGGCCGGCCGGGCGGGTCCATCGGCGAGCCGTTCAACCGGCCGCTGACCGCGCACTTCATCGGCGGCTGCACGATCGGGACGTCCCCCGAGACCGGCGTGATCGACCCGTTCCAGCGGGTGCACAACTACCCCGGCCTGCACGTCGTGGACGGCTCGGCGATCTCGGCGAACCTCGGCGTGAACCCGTCGCTGACGATCACCGCGCAGGCCGAGCGCGCGATGGCGTTCTGGCCCAACAAGGGTGCGGCCGACCCACGACCTCCGCTCGGTGCGCCGTACGCCCGGATCGAACCGGTCGAGCCGATCGCCCCGGCGGTGCCGCCGGCCGCGCCCGCGGCGCTCCGGCTGCCGATCGTCGGCGTCTCCTGACCGACCCGGTCGGGCCCTGAACATGACTCAGGGCCCGACCGGGGAGGGAGGGTTGGTCGGGCCCTGAACCGCCCACGCAACTGCTGGACAGTGCACGGACTATCGAGACCCGGCCTGGGAGGGAGCAAAGCCACCGGGTCTGTCCTGCCTAACGACCTGACGATGGTTGGGTTACGCACTTTCCGGAAATTGTTTGCCCCCCGATAGACTGCGGTCTCCGCCGCGTCCGGCGGACCGTCCCAGCCCCACCCTGGAAAGGGCCCCGTGACCACCGAACACGACCTGGTCCTCGTCGTCGACTTCGGGGCGCAGTACGCCCAGCTCATCGCCCGCCGGGTCCGTGAGTCGCGGGTGTACTCCGAGATCGTCCCGCACACGATGCCCATCGAGGAGATGCTCGCGAAGAACCCGAAGGCGATCATCCTCTCCGGGGGACCGTCGTCGGTCTACGAGCCGGGTGCTCCCGCGGTCGGTCCGGCGATCTTCGAGGCCGGGGTGCCGGCGTTCGGGATGTGCTACGGGTTCCAGGCGATGGCGCTCGCTCTCGGCGGAGAGGTACGACGGACCGGGCAGTCGGAGTACGGACGGACCCCGGTGACCGTGACCTCGCCGGGAACGCTGCTGTCCGACGTACCGGAGAACCACCGGGTCTGGATGAGCCACGGTGACTCCGTCGTGGCCGCGCCGCAGGGGTTCACCGCGCTCGCCACGTCCGCCGGCTCACCGGTGGCGGCGTTCGAGAACCTGGACAAGCGGCTGGCCGGGGTGCAGTGGCACCCCGAGGTGCTGCACACCGAGCACGGGCAGGCCGTTCTCAGTCATTTCCTGCTGAACATCGCCGGCTGCCGGCCGACCTGGACGATGGTCAACATCGTCGAGGAGCAGGTCGAGAAGATCCGCGAGCAGATCGGCGACAAGCGAGCGATCTGCGGCCTCTCCGGAGGTGTCGACTCGGCGGTGGCCGGGGCGATGGTGCAGCGCGCGATCGGCGACCAGCTCACCTGTGTGTTCGTCGACCACGGGCTGTTGCGCAAGGGCGAGGCCGAGCAGGTCGAACGTGACTTCGTCGCGGCGACCGGCGTCTCGCTGCACGTCGTGGACGCACAGGCCAGGTTCCTCGACGCCCTGGCCGGCGTGAGCGACCCGGAGGAGAAGCGCAAGATCATCGGCCGGGAGTTCATCCGGGTCTTCGAGTCGGCCGAGGCCGAGATCGTGGGCGAGGCCGCCGAGCACGGTGAGAAGGTCGAGTTCCTGGTGCAGGGCACGCTCTACCCCGACGTCGTCGAGTCCGGCGGGGGAGCGGGCACGTCGAACATCAAGTCCCACCACAACGTCGGCGGGCTGCCCGAGGACCTCGAGTTCAAGCTGGTCGAGCCGCTGCGGACGCTGTTCAAGGACGAGGTCCGGCTGGTCGGTGAGCAGCTCGGCCTGCCGGCGGAGATCGTCTGGCGGCACCCGTTCCCCGGGCCAGGGCTGGCCATCCGGATCATCGGCGACGTGACCCATGACCGCCTGGAGATCCTGCGCGAGGCGGACGCGATCGCGCGTGAGGAGCTGACCCACGCCGGCCTGGACCGAGACATCTGGCAGTTCCCGGTGGTGCTGCTCGCGGACGTCCGCTCGGTCGGGGTGCAGGGCGACGGACGCACCTACGGACATCCGGTGGTGCTGCGTCCGGTCACCTCCGAGGACGCGATGACCGCGGACTGGGCGCGGTTGCCCTACGACGTGGTCGAGAAGATCTCGACCCGGATCACCAACGAGGTGCCTGAGGTCAACCGGGTGACCATCGACGTGACCAGCAAGCCGCCGGGCACGATCGAGTGGGAGTGAGCCACGAAGGCCCGGACCACATGGGTCCGGGCCTCCGCTCTGCCGCGATGTGACGTGTCGACGGGCTACCGCTGCAGGTGGCTGCCCTTGAAGTCCATCGCAGCGCCCTTGGCGTTGCCGGACCCCTTCGCCGTCCCACCGACGGCCGACGTGGTCATCGCGAACGTCTGGGTCGCGTGCGCCGCCGCGTCCGACATCTCGTCCAGCGCCTGCATGTTCACGTTGCCGACAAGGTCGTACTCACCCTGGAGCGTGGCGTAGAGAGCGGCCAGCTCCGGTGTGTCGTACGTCGGACTCAGCGAGTCACACGCCGAGTGGTAGCACGGGTCGTAGGACGCGCCGGCCACACCGCCGTACTCCTCGGCCTGTTCGTCCGTCTTCACGCCCTCAGCGCCCGTGAACAGGCCGCCCGCCGGGATGCCGACCGCGATGAACGGACCGTAGTCCGAGCGACCGCTGAACTGGGTCGGCGTGGAGGAGAGGCCCACCGACTCGAAGTACTCGGTGAACACCGACTCGACGTTCCCGGAACCGGTCGGGCCGGCCGGGTCGGTGTCGGAGCCGTCACCGTCGTAGACGAACCGGACGTAGTTCGGCGAGCCGACCATGTCGAAGTTCAGGTTGACCGCGATGTCCTTGATCTCGCGCTTGGTCAGCTGGGACACGTAGTGCTCTGAGCCGAGCAGGCCGGACTCCTCGGCGCCCCAGAAGGCGAACCGGACCTGGTTGCGCGGCTCGATGTCGAGCGCGGCCATCTGCAGCGCGATCTCGAGGATCGTCGCCGAACCGGTGCCGTTGTCGTTGGCGCCCGGTCCCTCGAGCACGCTGTCGAGGTGCGCACCGGCGACCACGACCCGGTCGCTGCGCCCGCCTGGTGTCTGGGCGATGACGTTCTCGGTCGAGCGAGTCTCCGACGCGGTGTCGGTGACGATGTGCACCGTTGCGTCCGCGAGCGTGGCGAGCTCGTTGCCGATCGCGAAGCTGGTGCCGATGACCGGGATCCCGACGTCGGGTCCGCCGAGCGTGCCGGCAAGCGTGACAGTACGGCCCTCCTGGCCCTCGTTGAAGATGATCGCGGCCGCCGCTCCCGCTGTCTCGGCGTTCATCGCCTTGACCGCGAACGAGCAGGTGCCCCGCTGCATCAGCGCGACGCTGCCGGCGGTGAACCCGTCGAAGTCGGCCATCTCACAGCCGCTGGTCGTCGTGTTGGCGGCGGCTCCCGGTGTCAGCACGAGTTCCACGGCCTGCACCAGCGCGGTCACGTCGCCGCTCCCGGAGTAGTCCATCGTGATGAACTCTTCTTCGTGGACGTAGGGCCGTGG
>JAICRS010000056.1 GCA_025966335.1 Nocardioidaceae bacterium | reverse complement strand
TCCTCTGCCGACAGTGGGATCAGCTCTTCGTCACTCATCTGGATCTCCATCTCCGGTGCGTGTCGCGCACCAGGGGGCGCGCCGGTTTGTCCGGAGACGTACCCCTTCTCCACCCGGACATTCCTGCCCCTGGTTCGACCGGCATGGCAACAGACCGGCCGGGTACAGGCGTGGACGAGGAGGCGTGATGGCGATCAAGAACGAGGACCAGTACGAAGCGCTCAAGGACAAGGGGATGTCGAAGGAGCGTGCGGCGAAGATCGCGAACTCCCCGAACGCGTCGAAGCACGGTGGGGAGAAGAGCGGGTCCGGAGGTGACTCGTCCCAGGGCGGCACCACCGCGCAGAAGAAGAAGGCCGGGCGCAAGGGTGGCGAGGCGACCGCCAAGAAGCGCACGTAGCGGCCACCTCGCCTCGGACGCTTCGGGTCAGCGGCCGGAGAGCAGCTGCTCGAACGGAACGGGGCTGTCGAACGGGTCCACCGGTCCGGTGGCGCTGCGCCCGGCGACCAGGTCCGCGAGCTCCCGCGCCGCGCGCTCCACCCGTTCCGCGAGGGACGCCGAGGTCGCGTCCGTGCTCCCGAAGTCCTCGGTGGCCCCGAAGACGGCGGTGGGGACCACGACCGCCTTGAGGTAGGCGAACAGCGGCCGGAGCGCGAACTCCAGCGCCAGCGAGTGCCGTGCGGTCCCGGCGGTTGCCGCGATCAGCACCGGCTTGCCGGCGAGCGAGTCCGCCTCCACCACGTCGAAGAACGTCTTGAACAGCCCGCTGTACGACGCGCTGAAGATCGGCGTGACCGCGATGACCGCATCGGCCCGCTGAACCGTCGCCAGCGCCGCCTCGAGGTCACCGCTGGGGAACCCGGTCAGCAGGTTGTTGGTCAGGTCGTGCGCCAGGTCGCGGAGCTCGAGGACCTCGATCTCCACCCGCTCGTCGTGCAGCCGCAGCGCCCGGTCGGTGGCCGCAGCGAGCTGGTCGGCGAGCAGCCGGGTCGACGACGGCTGGCTGAGTCCGGCGGTGACGACGGCGATCGTGCGGGTCATGACAGCTCCTCTGCGGTTGCCGCGGCGACGAGGCTCGCGTGGGTGGGTGCGTCCGGAACGTGCGAGGGCCGCATCGCCTCGAACTCCTTGCGAAGCACGGGCACGACCTCCTCGCCGAGCAGGTCGAGCTGCTCGAGGACCGTCTTGAGCGGCAGGCCGGCGTGGTCCATCAGGAACAGCTGCCGTTGGTAGTCGCCGACGTACTCCCGGAAGCCGAGGGTGCGCTCGATGACCTCCTGCGGGCTGCCGACCGTCAACGGGGTCTGTGAGGTGAACTCCTCCAGCGACGGCCCATGACCGTAGACCGGGGCGTTGTCGAAGTAGGGGCGGAACTCACGGACCGCGTCCTGCGAGTTCTTGCGCATGAACACCTGGCCGCCGAGGCCGACGATCGCCTGGTCGGCGCTGCCGTGGCCGTAGTGCTCGAAGCGCCTGCGGTAGAGCTGGACCATCTTCGCGGTGTGCGACCCGGGCCAGAAGATGTGGTTGGAGAAGAACCCGTCGCCGTAGTAGGCGGCCTGCTCGGCGATCTCGGGACTGCGGATCGAGCCGTGCCAGACGAAGGGCGGCACACCGTCGAGCGGCCGGGGCGTGGAGGTGAAACCCTGCAACGGCGTGCGGTACTTGCCCTCCCAGTTCACCGCCTCCTCGCGCCACAGGCGGCGCAGCAGGGCGTAGTTCTCGATCGCCAGCGGGATGCCGTCGCGGATGTCCTTGCCGAACCACGGGTAGACCGGGCCGGTGTTGCCGCGGCCCATCATCAGGTCCATCCGGCCGTCGGTGAGGTGCTGAAGGGTCGCGTAGTCCTCGGCGATCCGGACCGGGTCGGTCGTGGTGATCAGCGTGGTGGAGGTGGAGAGGATGATTCGCTCGGTCTGCGCGGCGATGTAGGCCAGCGTGGTGGTCGGCGCCGAGGGGATGAACGGCGGGTTGTGGTGCTGGCCGGTCGCGAAGACGTCGAGCCCGACCTCGTCGGCCTTCTTCGCGATCGCGATCGTGGCCTTGATGCGCTCGTGCTCGGTCGGGGTGGTCCCGGTGGTGGGGTCGGCGGTGACGTCACCGACGGTGAAGATTCCGAACTGCATCGATGGCTCCTCGGCTCGCGCTCTCACTAGATGGTTGCAGGTTCAACTATCTAGGTCAACCGACCGTTGCGAGGATCTATTCCGGGGCCACGAGCTCCGTGGTCTCCTCCGGTACGTCGACCACGTGCCGGTTGATCTGGGCCGAGGCCAGCCCGAGCCCGCCGAGGCGGATGTCGTCGTAGGCCCGCAGCGTGGCAGTCGCCCGGTCGACGTACAGCACGGAGAGCTGGATCCCGGCCGGCTCCTCCGGCTCGAGCGCACGCAGCCCGGATCCGCCGGTCGAGCCCTGGGTCATCAGCCAGGTGTCCTCATCACCCTGCTGCACGTTGCGGTAGTGCAGGTGTCCCGACAGCGCCATCTCGGCGTGGCCGTCGAAGACGTCGGCCGGCTCCGGGTCGTGGAAGACGATGACGTCCACGCCGCCGCGGCTCTCGGCGGTCGCGGCCAGCTGTTCGGCGACGCCGGTGACCGCGTCCTGGGAGTGTGCGAGGTCCTCACCGGCGGTCGTTCCCGGGCCCAGGGGGACCTCGGGCACCGGGTTGCGGGACTTGTCCGGGGTGAAGGTCGGGTCGCCGGCGCCGAGGAACCGCAACCCCTTCACGGTGCGGACCGACCCGTCGAGGACCACCACGTTCGGGATCTTCCGCATCGCGGCCTGGGTGGCGAGCGAGTCGTGGTTGCCGCGCACCCAGACGTAGGGGACGCGCAGGTGCCGGATCTCTTGGAGGTAACGGTTCTCCGGCCGGCTGCCGTGGTCGGTGATGTCCCCGGAGTCGACGACCACGTCGATGTCGTACTGCTGAACGACGGTGCGGATCACGTCCCACGACTGTGGCGCCAGGTGCAGGTCGGACACGTGCAGCACCCGGACCAGGTCGGACTGCGGCGGCAGCACCGGCAGGTCGGAGGTGACGGTGTAGAGGCCGCTGACGTTCTGCACGATCCGGGCCAGCTGGTCGCCGTACACCGAGAACTCGTTGACGATGTCCTCGGCGTTTCCGACCACCGACGGCGCCGAGGTGAGCAGCCCGGTGTAGCGAGGCTCGGCGAGGGCGGCCGGGTTCCAGGTGGTGAGCGCGATCGCGAACGACGCGACCATCGCCACGGTCGCGGTGGCCGCACCGGCCAGCGTGAGCCGCACGCGGCGCAGCACCAACGCGGTGAGTATCGCTCCGCCGGCGACGGCTGCCAGCAACGCCCGCAGCACCGCCATCTGCAGCTCCCAGCGCACGTCGCGCTCGGCCCGGTGCCGGATCCCTTCCAGCAGCGCGGGGTCGGCGACGAGCTCCCGGGCCTCCTCGATGTCGACGCCCTCCAACCCGGCTTCGAGCGCGAGCGGCCCGTCGTGGGTGTCCAGGACCAGGTCGCCCAGTGGCGGGATGTCGACGGTGGTGCCCCCGCCCAGGGAGGGGAGCACCCGCATCGACGTGGTGAGCGGTCCGACCTCGTGGTGGACGGTGCCGCCGAGGTTGAGGCCGAGCCAGCCGCCGACGAGACCGAGCAGGACGGCGGCGCCGGCAAGACGGAGGGTGCGGGTGCGTCGGGTACGCGGGGATGCGGGATGCGGGGGATGCAAGGACATGGGTTGCGGAGAGGTGTTCCTGTTCGAGGGTGCGGGCTCCATTGGAACCCGCGATCCGCGGTGCTGTCCGGAGAACCGGCGAAACGACCACGGACGGCCAGCGTGCTCAGCAGGCTTCGGCCGCGTCGTCCTCCGTGGCCAGGAACGTGGCCGCGGCGCGGGCGGCCACCCGGCCGGCGCGGGTGGCGCCGAGCGTCGACGCGGACGGCCCGAACCCGACCAGCTGCACCCGCGGGTCGCGCACGACCGTGGTCCCGTCCACCCGCATGCCACCGCCTGGCTCGCGCAGTCGCAGCGGCGCCAGGTGGCCCAGGGCTGCGCGGAAGCCGGTGGCCCACAGGATGACGTCGGCGCGGACCTCGTCGCCGTCGGCGAACCGCACGCCGTCCGGGGTGATCTCGGTGAACATCTCCCGGGCGACCAGGACGCCGGCGTCGATGCCGCGCTGGTACTCCGGGGTCAGCGGCAGCCCGGTGGCGGCGACCACGCTCAACGGGGTCAGCCCGGCGCGGACCCGGGCGTCGACCCGGCGCTCCACGTCGCGGCCCCACTCGGCGTCGAACGGGCGCCGGGTGAACTCGGGCGGCCGTCGGGTCACCCACGTCGTGGTGGTGACCTCGGCCAGCTGGAGCAGGAACTGGACGGCCGACGTGCCGCCACCGACCACGACCACGTGCCGGCCGCGGAACTCCTCGGCGGACCGGAAGTCGTGCGTGTGCAGCTGCCGGCCGCGGAACCGCTCCCGACCGGGGTAGTACGGCCAGTGCGGCCGGTCCCAGGTGCCGGTGGCGTTGACCAGCGTCCGGGTGCGCCAGTCACCGGCGTCGGTGTGCACGAGCAGTGGGCCGGCCGGCCCGTCCGGTGAGGTCACCTCGTGCACCCGCACCGGCCGGTGCACCGGCAGGTCGAAACGGCGCTCGTAGTCGCGGTAGTAGCGCGAGACGACGGCCGAGGCCGGTTCGGTCGGGTCCGGCTCACCGAGCGGGAGCCCGGGGAGGTCGTGGACCCGGTGCGCCGCGCCCAGGGTGAGCGAGGGCCAGCGGTGCTGCCAGGCGCCACCCGGTCCGGGGTTGGCGTCGAGGACCACGAAGTCGCGCACGCCCCGCCGCTGCAGGTGGTGCGCGGCCGACAGGCCGGCCTGTCCGGCCCCGATCACCAGCACGTCCACGTCCCTCATGCCCGGAGAACGCGTTCGCCGCCTCGGGCATTCCGGCTGAAGTACCCTCGCGACTGTGCTGAAGCTGGGACGCCGGACGTTCGACGACACCGACCTGCTGGTGATGGCCATCGTGAACCGGACCCGCGACTCGTTCTACGACAAGGGCGCCACCTGGGACGAGCAACGTGCCCTCGACCGGGTGCGAAGGGTGGTCGCCGAAGGGGCGGACATCGTCGACGTCGGCGGCGTCAAGGCGGGTCCCGGCGAGCACGTCGACGCCGCCGAGGAGGTGCGTCGTACCGCCGGGTTCGTCGAGCAGGTCCGCGCCGAGTTCCCCGAGCTGGTGATCAGCGTCGACACCTGGCGCGCGGAGGTCGGCCGGGCGGTGTGCGCCGCGGGCGCGGACCTGCTCAACGACGCCTGGGGCGGCCACGACCCGGGACTCGCCGAGGTCGCGGCCGAGTTCGACGCCGCGATCGTGTGCACCCACACCGGCGGGCTGGCCCCTCGCACCCCACCGCACCGGATGTCGTACGACGACGTGGTCGCCTCGGCGATCGCCGACACGGTCGCGCTCGCGGAGCGGGCGGTGTCGCTCGGGGTGGACCGGCGCAGCGTGCTGATCGACCCGGCCCACGACTTCGGGAAGAACACCTGGCACTCGCTCGAGCTGACCAGACGGCTCGACGAGATGGCCGCAACCGGCTGGCCGGTCCTGGTGTCACTGTCCAACAAGGACTTCGTCGGGGAGACCCTCGACGCGCCGATCGGGGAGCGGCTGACCGGGACGCTCGCCGCCACCGCGGTCAGCGCCTGGCTCGGCGCCCGGGTCTACCGCGTGCACGAGGTGGGCGAGACCCGGCAGGTGCTGGACATGGTGGCCAGCATCCAGGGCACCCGGCCGCCGTCGCAGGTGATCCGCGGGCTCGCCTGACCCACCGTTGTTTCCGGAGCGGTGAACGCGGGTACGCGTGCTGATCGCGCCCAGGAAGGAGAGCGATGACCGATCAGCCCGCCCCCGAACCCACCACCGAGAAGGTGGAGAGCAGCACGCTGCGCCGCGCGATCAGCGCCTCGGCGATGGGAAACATGACCGAGTGGTTCGACTACGGCGTCTACGCCTACGCCACCACCTACATCACGGCCGTCTTCTTCCCGCAGGCCGGGACCGCCGCCACGCTGCTGGTGTTCGCGGTCTCCTTCGTGTTCCGGCCGCTGGGCGGCATGGTGCTCGGCCCGCTCGGTGACCGGCTCGGCCGCAAGGCGGTGCTGGCCGCGACGATCATCATGATGGCGGCGGCCACCTTCTGCATCGGCCTGCTGCCCGGCAAGGACGCGATCGGGCTGTGGGCGCCGGCGCTGCTGATCCTGCTGCGGGTCGTCCAGGGCTTCTCCGCGGGCGGTGAGTACGGCGGCGCGGCGACGTTCATGGCCGAGTACTCACCGGACCGCAAGCGCGGTTTCCTCGGCAGCTTCCTCGAGTTCGGCACGCTCGCCGGATTCACCCTCGGTGCACTGGTCGTGCTGGGCACCGAGCTCGTCGTCGGGCCCGAGGCGATGGCCGACTGGGGCTGGCGGATCCCGTTCCTGCTGGCCGGACCGCTCGGCATCATCGGGCTCTACATGCGCTCCAAGCTCGAGGACACCCCGGTGTTCCAGGAGCTGGAGGACGAGCACGCGGAGGAGAAGAGCTTCGCGGCCGAGTTCAAGGACCTGGTCTCGAGCTACCGGCGTCCGCTGCTGGCGCTGGGTGGCCTGGTGATCGCGCTCAACGTCTGCAACTACACGCTGCTCGCCTACATGCCGACCTACCTGGAGAACACCGTCGGGTTGACCTCGCAGGCGTCGCTGACCGTGATCATCCTCGGCCAGGTGGCGATGATGCTGGTGATCCCGTTCTCGGGGCGGCTCTCGGACCGGTTCGGCCGCAAGCCGATGTGGTGGGTCTCGCTGGGCGGGCTGTTCGTGCTCGCGGTGCCGATGTACCTCCTGATCGCGCAGAACTTCGCGCTGGCCATCGTCGGGTTCGGTGTCCTCGGTCTGCTCTACGTCATCCAGCTGAGCACGATCTCGGCCACGTTCCCGGCGATGTTCCCCACGCAGGTCAGGTTCGCCGGCTTCGCGATCGCCTACAACGTGTCGACCGCGCTGTTCGGTGGCACCGCGCCCTACGTCAACGAGAGGCTGATCGGGATCACCGGCAGCGAGCTGGTTCCGGCCTTCTACATGATGGCGGCCTGTGCGGTCGGCGCGGTCGCGCTCCTGTTCGTCCCCGAGACCGCCCGTGCCTCGATCCGCGGCACCGGCGTCCCCGGCGTCGACACCGAGGTGAAGCCGCTTCACCCGACCACCAGCTGAGCTACTGTCGCGGCTGTGATCGCCGCCGCAGCCGCCTGCCCGCACCCGCCGCTGCTCTTCCGCGAGCTGACCGGTGAGCAGGACGTCGCCGCAGAAATACGTGCGGCCTGTCATGCGGCGCTCACCTCCGCCATCGCCGTCGCCCCCGATGTCGTGGTGGTGGTCGGCGGTGACCGGCGCACGGCGTCCTGGGACCCCGGTCTGGCGCCCGAGGTCAGGGGCTTCGGTACGACGGACCCACGGCCGGTGAGCCCTGGGCTGCCCCTGAGCCTGGGGGTGGCGAGCCGGCTGCTGGTGGAGACCGGCTGGCACGGGCCGGTGCGGATGCACGCCGTGGCTTGTGACGCGGGGCGCGAGGAGGTCGACGCGTTGGCGGCCGAGGTGGCCTCCGCCGGTGAACGGGTCGCGGTGCTCGTGATGGGGGAGGGCAGCGCCCGCCGCGGCGAGAAGGCGCCCGGCTACATCGACGAACGGGCCTTCGGGTTCGACGAGGCCACCGGCCGGGCTCTCCGCTCCGGCGACCTCACCGCTCTGGCCGCGATGGACCCGGGACTGGCCGCGGAGCTGATGGTGACCGGGCGCGCGCCGTTCGGGGTGCTCGCCGCCGCCGTGTCGGGTGCACCGGCCCGCGCGGAGGTGCTCTACCAGGACGACCCGTGGGGCGTCATGTACTTCGTGGCGAGCTGGGTGTTCAGCGCTTGACGATCAGCAGCGCCTGCGACGACATGGCCACGAGCCCCTGCTCGTCGTACACCCGGGAGCTGGCGAGCCCGACGTTCCCGCCGCCGAGGGTGGTGTGCGCGTCGAGGCACAGCCATTCGCCGACAGGCGCGCGCAGGACGTGCACGGTCAGCTCGGTGTTCAGGAAGCCCCAGCTGCCCGGGTCCAGCTCGGCGGACACCCCGGAGGCCGAGTCCACGCACGTCATCAGCCGCTGCACCGGGCTGATCTCCTCCCCGTCGACCAGGTCCACCCGGGGCCGCATCCAGACCACCGCCGGCCCAGGTTCGAGCACTGCGCCCTCGATCCAGCGCCACTCCACGGCATCGAGGTAGCCGCCGGACCAGCTCGCCGGCCGGTCGTGCGGTTTCCCGTCGTCGGGTCCATGGGGCAGCGGCCCGTCGGCGTTGCGGGGTCCGTTGTCGCCGATCGGGAAACGCCAGGCGGTGGCGCTCGCGACGGAACGACCGCCACGTCCGTCGTACAGGCTGGCCTCGCAGAGCTCGACCGACCGGCCGGGGCGCAGCACCGAGGAGGTCACCGACAGCGGGCCGACCGGGACCGGACCGAGCAGGTCCATCGTGAACCGGCCGACCACCCGGTCGTTGCCGGTGTCCAGTCGCTCGATCGCCCGGGCCAGCAGCGCCCCGGGAGGACCACCGTGCTGGCTGTCGGGACCCCAGGGGCTGCCGGTCGAGGGTTGGGAGGAGTACCTCTCGGAACCCTCGCTGACGTAGAAGGCGGTGTGGCTCACGAGGCCATCATGCCGGGGCCTCCGGAGCGGCACGTGACCGGCGTCTCGCGAGCTCCGGGCCGATTTCGTGAACCGCGGGAGCCGTGTGTATTCTTTGTCGTCGCTTGCCCCTTTAGCTCAGTCGGCAGAGCGTCTCCATGGTAAGGAGAAGGTCTACGGTTCGATTCCGTAAAGGGGCTCTGGGTAGGGAACCTCGCCTGGTAGTTCAGGGCGAGGACCCCGTCCCGGTGGCGGGGTAGCTCAGGTGGTTAGAGCACACGGCTCATAATCGTGGTGTCGCGGGTTCGAGTCCCGCCCCCGCTACTCAGGAACCATCGAAGTCGGTCCTCGGCTTGCGTCCCAGGGCAGACTTGCCAGCAGCACGACTCAGCAACGACCGAAGAAGAGGCACCCCGTGGCCAGCAAGAGCTCTGACGTTCGCCCCAAGATCACCTTGGCTTGTGTTGAATGCAAGGAACGCAACTACATCACCAAGAAGAACCGGCGCAACGACCCGGACCGCATGGAGCTGAAGAAGTTCTGCCCGCGCTGCCGCACGCACACCGGTCACCGCGAGACCCGCTGACGCTCGCCCCGGACTGCAGAGGGCGGCACCCCGTGACGGGGTGTCGCCCTCTTTGTCGTGCTCAGATGCCGGCCAGGTCCGCGGTCACTCCGGTCTTCGCGGGCTCCTCGGGAGTACGGCGGGCAGCGTCCTGCTCCGCGCCGCGGCCGACCGGGACCATCGCCAGGACCAGGCCGAGGGCGACCCACCCGGCCAGGACCAGCAGCGGCACGCTCGCCCCGGCACCGTCGAAGAACGCGGTCGAGCGCAGGGCGCTGCCGGCCGCCCCCGGCGGCAGCAGCTGACCCAGGGTGCTCCACCCGGCGGGCAGCAGCTCGGGGGCGGAGGTGATCCCGGACAGCGGGTTGCCGAGCAGCAGCACCACCGCGGCACCCAGCCCGAGACCGGCCAGGCCGAGCACGTTGCGCAGGCCGACCAGCACCAGCGCGATCGAGCCGATCGCCAGCGCGACCACGCCGGCGTTCGCGAGGTAGCTGCCGCCCAGCGTGTCGAGCCAGAGCTGCAGCACGGCGGTCAGGGCGAGGCCGGCGGCTGCGGCGACCCCGATCGCTCCGGCCACCCGGTTGCCCCGTCCCGGAACCCGGAGCGACAGGATCGCCGCGGCGGCGAGTCCGCCGAGCATCAGCGGGAACGAGCCGGCCCCGAAGACCACGCCGCGCGGGTCGGCCGGCGGGAGCGGGACCACGTCGGTCACGGTCGGAGCGGTCCCGGTGGCGGCGAGCCGTTCACCGACCTGGCCGAGCAGCTGCGCGACGGCGGGGCCGGCGGCTGAGGCCACGAGCAGCTCCTCCCCGGCAGGGGACAGCACCACCGCGCCGTACACCTCGCGGTCCTCGATGGCGTCGACGGCGGCCTCCCTGGACGGCACCGCGGTCACGTCGATGGCGTCCGGACCGAGGGCCTGTGCCAGGGCGCCGTCGATCTGCGCCGCGGCGCCGGGCGGCCCGGCCACTGCGACCGGGAGGTCCCGGGGTGCGATCTCCGACGCGGGCCACGCGAAGGCGACCAGCAGGACGGTGAGCAGCGTGGTCAGGGCGGCGACGGCACCGACGACCTCGGTGCCTGCCGAACGGGTGTGCTGCAACATGGCGACCTCCAAAAAGAACGTTCATTCTGTTGGATTCCAAGCGTGCGCCGCGCGTCGCGAGTTGTCAAGAACGAATATTCGTTTTAACGTGGCGGCATGCCGAAGGTGACCGACGCGCACCGCGCTGCCCGCCGTGACCAGATCCTGGCCGCGGCCGCCCGATGCGTCGCCCGCGAGGGTTTCCACAAGACGACGATGGCGGCCGTGATCGCCGAGGCGGGGTTGTCCGCGGGCGCCGTCTACGGCTACTTCAAGAGCAAGAACGAGATCATCAAGGCGATCGCCGACCGGGCGCTCGGCCAGGCGGCGCACCACCTGCACGACCTCGTGGAGCGGGAGGAGCCGGTGCATCCCGCCGACGCCGTGGAGGTGTTCCTCCGCCAGGTCACCGCCCCGGTGGTCGAGGGCGGCGTGGAGCTGCCGCGGATCGCGGTGCAGGCCTGGGCCGAGGCGGTCCGCGACCCCGAGGTGCACGCCCTCGCCCGGGAGAAGATGCTCGCCCTGCGAGACGCACTCGAGTCCGTCGTACTCCGGTGCCGCCGCGACGGCACGCTGCCGGCCGACCTCGACCCGGCGCAGGCGGCGCAGGTGCTGTTCGGGCTGCTGCCGGGCTTCGTCCTGCAGCGGTTGATCCTCGGGGACGTCACCCCCGAGTCCTACGTCCAGGGCGTGCGAGCACTCCTGCGATGACCGGCTGCTAGCGTCCCGTCCATGGCTGTCGACGCATCGCTGGCAGGGCGTACCTTCCCGCCGACCGAGCCCTACACCGTCTCCCGCGAGAAGATCCTCGAGTTCGCCCGGGCCACCGGGTCGGAGTACGACGGTCGCTCCGCACCGGGCACGTTCCCGATCGTGATCGCGTTCACGGCGATGCACGCACTGATGGAGGACCCCGACGTCGGGATCGCGCTGCACCGGGTCGTGCACGGGGAGCAGCGGTTCACCTACACCCGGCCGGTCGCCGAGGGGGACCGGCTCCGGGCCGAGCTGACCGTCGACTCGCTGCGCCAGATCGGCGGCGCGGACATCATCGGCACCCGCAGCGAGATCACCGATGCGGACGGCGAGCACGTGTGCACGGCGTTCGCGACGCTGGTGCACCGAGGGGAGGACGCGTGAACCTCGAGACCGGGAGCACGCTGCCCGCACAGACCTACCGGGTGACCCGCGCCGACCTGGTCCGCTATGCCGGCGCCAGCGGCGACTTCAACCCGATCCACTGGTCCGACCGGGTGGCCACCTCGGTCGGCCTGCCCGGCGTGATCGCGCACGGGATGTTCACGATGGCGCTGGCCGGCCGCGCCCTCGACACGTGGGCCGGTGCCCCGGGTCGGGTCCGCGAGCTCGGCTGCAAGTTCACCAAGCCGGTCGTGGTGCCCGACGACGACGAGGGCGTCGAGGTGGTGGTCAGCGGCACGGTCAAGAACGTCACCGAGGACGGCGTGCACATCGCCCTCGAGGTCACCTGCGGTGACCAGAAGGTGCTCGGCCAGCCCAAGGCGGTGCTGGCGCGTGGCTGACGCCGCGGTCCAACACGTTCGTCTCGCCGACCTCACCACCCTGCGCCTCGGCGGCCCCGGCGCGGTCGTCGTCGAGGCGCACACCGAGGAGCAGCTGGTCGACGCCGTGGTGCGTGCCGACGAGGCCGGCGAGCGGCTGCTGCTGGTCGCCGGCGGGAGCAACCTGGTGGTCGCCGACGACGGCTTCCCGGGCACCGTGGTCCGGATCCTGACCGAGGGCGTCCGGGTCGAGGAGGACAGCTGCGGCGGTGCGATGGTGACCGTGGCTGCCGGTGAGGGCTGGGACGCGCTCGTCGCTCAGGCGGGGGAGCGGGGCTGGGTCGGCATCGAGGCGCTGTCCGGGATCCCCGGCAGCGTCGGCGCGACGCCGATCCAGAACGTCGGTGCCTACGGCCAGGAGGTGGCCGAGACGATCGCGTCCGTGCGCTGCTGGGACCGGGTCGAGAAGGCGGTGCGCACGATCGCCGCCGGCGACTGCGGGTTCGGGTACCGGACCAGCCGGTTCAAGGAGAACCCGCAGCGGTTCGTCGTACTCAGCGTGACCTTCCAGTTCCGGCTCGGCGACCTGGGTGTGCCGGTGCGGTACGCCGAGCTCGCCCGCACGCTGGGCGTGGAGCCGGGACAGCGGGCTCCGGCCGGCGCGGTCCGGCAGGCGGTGCTCGGCCTCCGCCGGGGCAAGGGCATGGTCCTCGACCCCGCCGACCACGACACCTGGAGCGCGGGGTCGTTCTTCACCAACCCGTTCCTGACCCCGGAGCAGATCGGCCGGCTGCCCGGCGGCGCCCCGCGCTGGGAGCAGCCGGACGGGACCACGAAGACCAGCGCCGCCTGGCTGATCGAGCACGCCGGCTTCGGCAAGGGCTACGGCAACGACCGGGTCGCCCTCTCGGGCAAGCACACCCTGGCGCTGACCAACCGCGGCGGCGCGAGCACCCAGGACCTGCTCGACCTCGCCGCGGAGATCCAGCGCGGCGTGGCCGACCGGTTCGGGGTGTGGCTGGTCAACGAGCCGGTGCTCGTCGAGTGCGACCTGCCTCGTCCTTGATCCGGCTGGTCGCCCGCAACAGCAGCACACGTGTGCTGGAACTGCGCGGATTTTTCGGCCGGACGTGCAACTCCGGCACATGTGTGTGATTGCGGTCGCGGTGGCAGCGATCGCGGTCAGTAGCCGGTCGAGACCGCGGCCATCCCGAACAGGCCCAGCATGGCCACGGCCGCCAGCAGGGCGAAGCCGAGGAACACCGTGCCGATGATGCCGAGGATGTAGCCGGCGTTCGCCGCGCCGCGACCGCCGACCCTTCCTTGCGAGGCGTCGATCTCGTTGACCGTCTGCTTCCCCATCACCCAGGCGAACGGTGCGACCAGACCGCAGACCACGAGCCCGAGGACACCGAGCACCAGCACGGTCGTCGCCTTCGGGTGGTCGGGCGCGTACTGCATCGGCGCCTGCTGTGCGGGCGGGTAGCCGTAGCCGGGCTGCCCGTACGGCGCCTGCTGCGACTGCTGCTCCCAGTACCCCGGCTGGGGGTCCTCGGCCGGCTGCTGTCCTTCCTCCGGAGAGTTCGTCATGCCGCTCAGTGTGCCAACCAGGCGTCGATCTCGCGGAAGATCTCCTGCTTCAGGTGGTCCGGCGCGCAGGAGGCCCGCACCGACATGCGGGCCAGCTCCGCGAGCTGGGCGTCGGAGAGGTCATGGGCCGCGCGCATCGTGGCGTACTGGCCGACCAACCGTGACCCGAACAGCAACGGGTCGTCAGCGCCGAGGGCCACGGTCGCGCCGGCCGCGAGCAGGGTCGGCAGCGGCACCGAGGTGAGGTCGGAGTAGACACCGAGCGCGACGTTCGAGACCGGACACACCTCCAGCGCGATCCCCTGCTCCACCAGCCGCTCGAGCAGC
>JAICRS010000292.1 GCA_025966335.1 Nocardioidaceae bacterium | reverse complement strand
GGTCACCGGCTCGTCGACCGTGAACTGCTCCAACGGGCTGCACACCAGGCTCACCCGGTCGCTCAGCCCGGAGCGCTCGACGAGCTGCCGTGCCTGCTCAATGGAGTGGGCGTCGCCGTCCACGCCGATGATCCGCGCGTTCGGGTAGAACTCGGCGAGCCGGATTAGACCGTTCCCGGCCCCGCAGGCGGTGTCCACCACGGTGGCGCCGGCCTCCAGCCGTTCGGTCAGTCCGGGCACCTGCGCCAGGCCTCCCGGCACCAGCCGCGTGTAGAACGGCCTGCCGGTGCCGGCGACCCCGGCGATCCATTCCGGGCTCGCCTCGTCCCACCACAACCGCTCGCCGGACGAGAGTCCCTTCTCGAACCGGTCGAACATCTCCGGTTGCAGGGCGAGCGGGAACATCGCTCCGACGTACGCCGGGCTGGTGGTGTCCAGCAGCAGCGTCGTCATCTGCGGTGCGAGCCGGTACCCGTGTCCCACGCGTTCGAGGATGCCGGCCGCGAACGCCGCCCGGCACCATACCGAGACGTAGAAGCCGTCAAGGTCGAGGCGGTCGGCCAGATCCGCTGCGGTCGTGCCCTCGGGCGATTCGGAGATCGCGGCGACCAGGCCCGTGGAGAGTCCGGTCGCGATCGTGCGGTGTCCCATGTATCCGGCGACCTGGCCGAGCAGCGCTGCGGCCTGTTCCTGAACGGTGACCGTCTGGCCGGTTTCGCTCGGTGGAGTCGTGATCGTCATGCTGTTTCCCTTCGACGTAGGCACCGATCGGGGCCCTGATCAAAGCCTTCTCCGGTGGGATCGCCGCGACTAGTTCCGTATCTGTACCGAGCCGGTATCGAATCTGTACTTGTCGTGCTTCCGAGCGCGGGCGTAGCGTCGGGATGATCTCGGGGGGAAGGACGAGTTGATGGCCGGATACGGACAGTTCTGCCCCGTCGCGAAGACGATGGAGGTGCTCGACGAGCGCTGGACGATCCTGGTGGTTCGCGAGCTGCTCTGCGGCAGCCACCACTTCAACGAGCTGCGGCGCGGTGTGCCGCGGATGTCGCCGGCGCTGCTCTCGAAGCGGCTGCGCAGCCTCGAGCAGGTCGGCCTGGTGATCCGTCAGGACGACGGCAACCGGGTCCGCTACGACCTGACCCCCGCCGGCCGGGAGCTGGAGCCCATCGTGAGGTCACTCGGCGAGTGGGGCGTCCGATGGATGACCGAGCTCGGCGACGAGGACTTCGACCCGCACCTCCTGATGTGGGACATCCACCGCAACATCGATCTGGCCGCGGTGCCGGACGGCCGGACCGTCGTCCAGTTCCACCTCAGCGACGTCCAGCCTTCCACCCGGGACTGGTGGATCGTCATCCATCGGTCCGACGTGGACCTGTGCGACTTCGACCCCGGTTTCGACGTGGCGGTGAAGGTCGTCTCGAAGCTGCCGACCCTCGTCCGGGTGTGGCGAGGCGACGTCGGTCTGCGGGAGGCGATCCGCGACGAAGCCGTGCAGCTGGAGGGATCCCGACAGGCCGTCCGGTCCTTCCCGCACTGGTTGAAGCTCTCGATGTTCGCGCACGTTCCCCGCCTCGCGCATTCGGGCTGATCGGCGCACGGCGCCCGTATTCCGGGCTGCGGTAGTCGGGCACGTCACAGGGTGTTCGTTCGCGAATGCCCGGCTTACCTGCGTAGACTCGTCACATCGGCCCCATCAGTTCTGCCTCGGGCCGGATTCTTCGTGTCATCCACCAAGCGCCGCGGGCACAGTTTCCCGCGCCGGGCAGGACGACCCATCTACATTCGGAGTTCCCTTATGGCGGCAAGCCGCCCTCGCACCATGCCCGCAACAACCACCACCCCCGCTGACGTCTCGTTCGCCGAGCTCGGCCTCCCGCCGGTTCTCGTCGACGTCCTGCACTCGGCGGGGATCCTCAAGCCGTTCCCGATCCAGGCCGCGACCCTTCCCGACTCGCTCGCCGGCCGCGACGTACTCGGCCGTGGCCGCACGGGATCGGGCAAGACCTACGCGTTCCTGCTCCCGATGCTGGCCCGCCTCGCAACCAGCCCCTCGAAGCGCCAGCCGAACCGGCCGCGCGCGTTGATCCTCGCGCCGACCCGTGAGCTGGTCACCCAGATCGAGGCGTCGCTGGCACCGCTGGCCAAGGCGCTCTCCCTACGTACCCTCACCGTCTTCGGCGGTGTCCGGCCGAACCCGCAGATCCAGGGTCTGCGCAACGGCGTCGACATCGTCATCGCCTGCCCCGGCCGCCTCGCGGACCACGTGCAGACCGGGCACGCCAACCTCGACTCCATCGAGATCACCGTGCTCGACGAGGCGGACCACATGGCCGACCTCGGGTTCCTTCCGGTCGTACGACGCCTCCTCGACAAGACGCCCCGCGACGGGCAGCGCCTCCTGTTCTCGGCGACGCTCGACGCCGGCGTGGACGTGCTGGTCAAGCGATTCCTGAACAACCCGATCACGCACAGCGTCGACTCGGCGCAGTCGCCGGTCACGAAGATGACCCACCACGTGCTGCACCTGTCCAAGGAGTCGCGCCTGGAGGTCCTCGTCGACCTCACGGCCGCCCCCGGCCGGACACTCGTGTTCACGCGGACCAAGCACGGCGCCAAGGCACTCGCCCGCCAGCTCAACGCGAAGGGCGTGCCCGCGGTCGAGCTGCACGGCAACCTGTCCCAGAACGCGCGTACCCGGAACCTGGGCGCATTCATGGCCGGCACCGCCACCACGCTCGTGGCCACTGACATCGCTGCCCGCGGGATCCACGTGGACGACGTGAACCTGGTCGTTCACGCGGACCCGCCGGTCGAGCACAAGGCTTACCTGCACCGCTCCGGTCGCACCGCACGTGCGGGCGCCGAGGGCACCGTGGTGACGCTGATGATGGACGCCCAGGTGTCCGACGTGCGCGACCTGACCCGCAAGGCCGGGATCAAGCCGACCATCACCCGAATCCAGATCGGCGACCCGCTGCTCGCCAAGATCGCACCCGGCGAGCGCGTCTATGTCGAGGCATCCGCGCTGCCCAAGTCCTCCGAGGATGAGAGTCGTGGCGGTCGCTCCGGTGGTCGCTCTGGCGGCAGTCGCTCCGGTGGCGGTCGCTCCGGTGGCGGTCGCTCCGGTGGCCGCGGTCGTTCGGGTGCACAGTCGAGCCGCTCCGGCACGGAGAGCTCCGGCGGCAGCAGCTCGCGCGGTGGTGCGTCGGGTCGCTCGGCAGGTGGCTCGGGTCGCTCAGCAGGCGGTTCGTCGCGTCGTACG
>JAICRS010000177.1 GCA_025966335.1 Nocardioidaceae bacterium | reverse complement strand
CCCCGAAGGCAAGGCGACCGTGGTGGCCGACAAGGAAGGTGTCGAGATCCGCTACTACTCGGTCATCTACCAGGCGATCGAGGAGATCGAGGCGGCCCTCAAGGGCATGCTCAAGCCGGAGTTCGAGGAGGCGTCGCTCGGTCAGGCCGAGATCCGCGAGATCTTCCGCTCCAGCAAGATCGGCAACATCGCGGGTTGTATGGTCACCGGCGGTGTCATCCGCCGCAACGCCAAGGCGCGTCTGCTGCGGGACGGCTCCGTGGTCGCGGACAACCTCGACCTGTCGTCGCTGCGGCGTGAGAAGGACGACGTCTCCGAGGTCCGCGAGGGCTTCGAGTGTGGTCTGACGCTGCGGGGCTTCAACGACATCAAGATCGGCGATGTCGTCGAGTGCTTCGAGATGCGGGAGATCCCGCGGGCCTGATCGCTTGGTGGGGGGCCGGCCAGCTGGTCGGCCTCCCGGGCGGGGGACGACGCGGCTTCCAGCCTCGCTCGGTCCTCGCTCGGCGGCCAGGCCCATCCACCACGCCGTCCCCCGCCCGTCCGGCCAGGCCGGGCACCGGGCCGCCCACCGTCCGTGCGGGCCGCTCGCGCCGAGGCCTCCGCCCGGCCGCTCCGGGCCGACGCCTTCGTCGCGTCGGACGCGGGGCGGCGACGTACGACCGACTGTCCTAGGAAAGGGAACTGATGACTAGCCCACGGGTGCGCAAGGTGGCGGACCGGATCCAGGTGATCGTCGCCGAGATGCTCGAGCGCCGGATCAAGGACCCGCGCCTCGGGTTCGTCACGGTGACCGACGTCCGGGTCACCGGCGACACCCAGAATGCCTCCATCTTCTACACCGTCCTCGGCGAGGACGAGGAGGTCGCCGCCACGGCGGCCGCGCTCGAGTCCGCGAAGGGCGTCCTCCGCTCCGAGGTGGGCAAGCAGCTCGGCATGCGGCACGTGCCGAGCCTGGAGTTCATCCACGACGCGCTGCCGGAGAACGCCCGGCACCTCGACGAGCTGCTGGCCAAGGCGCGTGAGTCCGACGCGAAGGTCGCGGCCGCGGCCGCGGGCGCCACGTACGCCGGCGAGGCAGACCCGTACCGCAAGCCGCACGAGGACGACGAGCTCGACGAGGGCTCGACCGAGGGCTCACCCGGGGCCGCGGCCGACGAACCAGCCGAGTGACCGCGCCGAGCGGACAACCGGCCGGCTCGGGCATGGTCGTCGTCGACAAGCCCGCCGGGATGACCTCGCACGACGTGGTCGCCCGGGTACGCCGGCTCGCCGGCACCCGCAAGGTCGGCCACGCCGGCACCCTCGACCCGATGGCGACCGGGGTGCTCCTGGTCGGGGTGAACCGGGCGACCCGGTTGCTCGGGCACCTGATGCTGACCGAGAAGGCGTACGCCGGCGTGGTGCGGCTCGGTGAGTCCACGACCACCGACGACGCCGAGGGCGAGTCGCTCGGGTCCACGCCGAGCGGTCACCTGACCGAGTCCGAGATCCGCACCGCGGCGACCCGCTTCGTCGGCGACATCGAGCAGGTGCCGTCGGCGGTCTCGGCGATCAAGATCGACGGCCAGCGCGCCTACAAGCGGGTCCGGGCCGGCGAGTCGGTCGACCTTCCCGCTCGCCCGGTGACCGTGCACGACCTGTCGGTCGGTGCGGTGCGGCGCGACGGCGACTTCACCGACGTCGAGATCTCGGTCCGCTGCTCCAGCGGCACCTACATCCGCGCCATCGCCCGCGACCTCGGGTTCCTGCTCGGCGTCGGCGGACACCTGCGGATGCTGCGCCGTACGGCGGTCGGGCCGTTCGACCTTGCCGACGCGCGGTCGCTGGACCAGCTGGCCGAGGAGCTCGTCGTGCTCCCGATGGGTGAGGTGGCGCAACGCTGCTTCCCGACCTGGACCGCCGACGTCGACCAGGCCCGCGAGATCGGCTACGGCCGGAAGCTGAGCGTCGACCTCGGCGCCTCCGGCCCGGTGGCCGTGCTCGACGAGCAGCGCGACCTGCTGGCGCTCTACGAGCAGGCCGGACCGGTCGCCGCGCCGGTCGCGGTGTTCACCGGCTGAGTCAGTTGCAGCCGCACCAGATCTCGCCCGGAACGGTGCCGTTGCGACTGACCCGCGGATGCCGGCGGCCACGGTCCCGCCCCGCAGCCCGATGTGGCAGTCTTTTTCCGTCATCGCAGTCGCGACCCGGACAGTGGACAGGAGCACAGGCATCGTGCGGATCTGGCGCTCGCTCGACGAGGTGCCCGACGACCTCGGCCGCACCGCGGTCACCATCGGCAACTTCGACGGGGTCCACCTCGGTCACCAGCACGTGATCCGCCGCGCCCGTGAGGTCGCCGACGACGTCGGTGTCGAGAACGTCGTCGCGGTGACCTTCGACCCGCACCCGATCGCGGTGCTGCGTCCCGAGCACGCTCCGCCCACGCTGACCACGATCGAGACCCGCACCGCGCAGCTCGCCGCAGCCGGCGTCGACGACGTGCTGGTGGTGCCGTTCACCCGGGACCTCGCCGACTGGGCACCGGAACGCTTCATCGAGGAGATCCTGGTCGACACGTTGCACGCGAAGGCCGTCGTGGTCGGAGCCAACTTCCGGTTCGGCAGCCGCGCGTCCGGGGACGTCGCCACGCTGCGCGAGGCCGGGGCGACCCACGACTTCGTCACCGAGGGCATTCCGCTCGACGGGGGGCCGCAGGTGTGGTCCTCGACGTACATCCGCAACTGCATCGCCGCCGGTGACGTGGCCGGCGCCGCGGAGGCACTCGGGCACCCGTTCACCGTGCGCGGTGAGGTGGTCAAGGGCGACCAGCGGGGACGCGAGCTCGGGTTCCCGACCGCCAACGTGCCGACCTACGGCATGCAGTCCGCCCCGGCGGACGGGGTCTACGCCGGTTGGCTGCGGCGCCTCGACGACGACTCCGAGCCGATGCCGGCCGCGATCAGCGTCGGCACCAACCCCACCTTCGCGGGGGTGCGCGAGCGGCGGGTGGAGTCCTACGTGCTCGACCGCGACGACCTCGAGCTGTACGGCGTCCCGGTGGAGGTCTCGTTCGTGGCGCGGCTACGGGGGATGGTGAAGTTCGACTCCATCGACGACCTCGTCCAGACCATGTACGACGACGCCGCCCGTGCGCACCTCGCCCTCGGCGTGCCGGACCCGGAGTGAACGACGACCCGTCCTCGGTGGTGGTCGCCACCGAGCACTGGTTCATCCGGCACGGGCTGCCGTACTTCGTCGACGGCGAGCGGGCTGCCGCCAGGCAGGCCCTGACCGGACGACGACTCGTCGCGTTCGTGGTGACCGCGCTGGTGCTCGGTACGGCGGTGGGTGTCCTGGTCGGCTGGCTGGTCGGCGATGCCACCAACGCGACCGCCGCGGGCCTTGCCGCCGTCGCCGTGGTCGCGGCCGCGTACGCCGCGGTCGCCCTACGGGCCTGGCCGATCGCCACCTGGGCGGTGGCACGCACCTTCCGCAGCCTGGGCCTGTTGTTCCCGCTGGTGACCCGGGCGCTGCCGCTGCTGCTGCTGTTCGTCACGTTCCTGTTCATCAACACCGAGGTCTGGCAGGTCGCCACGTCGCTGAAGGGCGGGATCCTGTGGGGAGCGGTGCTGCTGTTCGCCGCGGTCGCGGTCGGCTTCCTGCTGGTCCGGCTGCCGGAGGAGCTCGACAAGGTCGACGACGAGATCCACGGCCAGCGGCTGGTCGACAGCTGCAAGGGAACCCCGCTCGAGGACGTCGCGGTCGACCTCGACCACGACGCCCAGGGGACCGCCGAGGACAGCGAGATCACCGGCTACCAGAAGGCCAACCTGGTCCTGGTCCTGCTCGTGTCCCAGATCGTGCAGGTGCTGCTGCTCGCGTTCTCGGTGTTCTTGTTCTTCGTGGTGTTCGGCAGCGTGGTGATGAAGCGCGCGGTGGTGAACTCCTGGATCGGCGAGGACCCGACCCAGCTGGTTCCGGGGCTGTCCGGACTCACCGTCGAGCTGATGCAGGTCGCGGTGTTCCTGGCCGCGTTCTCCGGGCTCTACTTCACGGTCTACGCGGTGACCGATGACAGCTACCGGAAGCAGTTCTTCACCTCGATCATCCACGAGCTCGAACGGGCGGTCGGCGTACGCGCGGTCTACCGGGCGATCAGGCAACCGACCCGGTGAGCCGGCCCGGCCGGCCGCCGCCGCGGAGGGGGCGGAGCCCGGCATCGACCGATTCGGAGAAACCGGGCCCCGCTGATAATCTTGTGCAGTTGCCGTTTGACGGCCGCGGATCGAGAGTGCCCGGGTGAACAGGCCCCGGCGCGCCGCGCAACGACAGAACCCGAGAGGAGCCCGCGTGTCCACTGGTACCGACGCGGAGACCAAGAAGAAGATCATCGCTGAGTACGCCACCAACGAAGGGGACACGGGTTCACCCGAGGTTCAGGTCGCGCTGCTCACCCACCGCATCTCGCACCTGACCGAGCACCTGAAGGACCACAAGCACGACCACCACAGTCGTCGTGGCCTGCTGCTCCTGGTCGGTCAGCGCCGTCGCCTTCTCAACTACATGCAGAAGGAAGACATCAACCGTTACCGATCGATCGTGGAACGGCTCGGCCTGCGCCGATGAGCTTCCGGTCATGAGCACGGGGCGGCCTCCCCTTCGCGGGGTAGGCCGCTCCTGCCACATACGGCCCTCGCGCACCGGGTGTCGGGACTTCGGTTCCCCGTCCGGCTCCCGCTAGGGTCTGCAGCAGACCACAACTGAACAGAGATCCATTCACAGGAGCGACCGCGGACGTCTGGCCCGGTCCTCGGTAGTGGCCTTCGGGAGTACGTCGTACCCCCGCGGGCCTCGATCGAAGACCGGCCTCCCATCGAGCCAATCGAGGCCGCGCGCTACGACGAAGAGTCAGCGGGTCGGCCCGCTCGATCATCAAGGCGCCCTCGCGTGATCGCTCCGCGAGACAGAAAGGGGTACCCCATGGAGGGACCCATCGTTTCGACGGTTGAAACCGTCATCGACAACGGCAAGCACGGCACTCGTACCGTCAAGTTCGAGACCGGCCTGCTTGCCCGTCAGGCCGCTGGTTCGGTCACCGCCTACCTGGACGACGAGACCATGCTCTTGTCGGCCACCACCGCCGGCAAGCAGCCGAAGGACCACTTCGACTTCTTCCCCTTGACGATCGACGTCGAGGAGCGGATGTACGCCGCGGGCCGCATCCCCGGCTCGTTCTTCCGTCGTGAGGGCCGGCCGTCCGAGGACGCGATCCTCACCTGCCGCCTGATCGACCGGCCGCTGCGCCCGACCTTCAAGAAGGGCCTGCGCAACGAGGTCCAGGTCGTCATCACCGTGATGGCCCTCGAGCCGGACACCCCCTACGACGTACTCGCCATCAACGCGGCGTCGATGTCCACCCAGCTCTCCGGCCTGCCGTTCTCCGGCCCGGTCGGCGGCGTCCGCGTCGCCCTGATCGACGGCCAGTGGGTCGGCTTCCCGACGCACAGCCAGCTCGAGGACGCGGTCTTCGACATGGTCGTGGCCGGCCGGGTCACCGAGACCGGTGACGTCGCGATCATGATGGTCGAGGCCGAGTCCACCGAGCAGACCTGGGACCTGGTCCGCTCCGGCAAGCAGGCCCCGACCGAGGAGGTCGTCGCCGGCGGTCTCGACGCGGCCAAGCCGTTCATCAAGCAGCTGTGCGACGCGCAGTCCGAGCTCGCGAAGCAGGCCGCCAAGCCGGTCGCCGACTTCCCGGTGTTCCTGGACTACCAGGACGACGCCTACGCCGCGGTCGAGGCCGCTGCGAAGGCTGACCTCGCGCAGGCGCTGACGATTGCCGGCAAGCAGGAGCGCGAGACCAAGCTCGACGAGGTCAAGGCCTCCGTCATGCAGAAGGTGGCCCCCGACTTCGAGGGCCGCGAGAAGGAGGTCGGCGCCGCGTTCCGGTCGCTGACCAAGACCCTCGTCCGGGACCGCGTGCTGCGCGACAAGGTCCGCATGGACGGCCGCGGGCTGACCGACATCCGGACCCTCTCCGCTGAGGTCGGCGTGATCCCGCGCGTGCACGGCTCGGCCCTGTTCGAGCGCGGCGAGACCCAGATCCTGGGCGTCACCACGCTGAACATGCTGACCATGGAGCAGAAGCTCGACACGCTCTCCCCGGAGACGAGCCGCCGCTACCTGCACAACTACAACTTCCCGCCGTACTCCACGGGTGAGACCGGCCGCGTCGGCTCGCCGAAGCGCCGCGAGATCGGCCACGGTGCGCTCGCCGGCCGTGCGCTGATGCCGGTGCTGCCGACCCGCGAGGAGTT
>JAICRS010000303.1 GCA_025966335.1 Nocardioidaceae bacterium | reverse complement strand
TAGTGGACGACCGCCCGGTCCCCGTAATCGTCCGATGGCACCACGCACCGACCCGCCCGGTCTCCCGGTGAGCCGATTGGGACGGAGCTAGGTCGTGTGGCACCATTGTCCCGCTGTCGGACCGGTCAGGTCCCTCATGCGCGGATGTAGCTCAATGGTAGAGCCTCAGTCTTCCAAACTGATTACGCGGGTTCGATTCCCGTCATCCGCTCCGAAGCTCGACCGCGCGCTCCGTCGTACGACGGAGGTCAGCGGCGGTGCAGGAGCAGCAGCGCGCGGTCGTCGCTCATCGACTCGAGCTGGTCGATCAGCCGGCGCGCACCACCGTCGTACCCGTCCCGGAGCAGCCGCTCGCCCTGGCCGATCAGCCTGTCGATGCCGAGCGAGATGTCGCGCTGGGGTGTCTCCACGACGCCGTCGGTGTAGAGCAGCAGGGCGTCGCCGCGCTGGAGGCATCCGGTCACGCCGATGAACTCGGCCTTCTTCATCAGGCCGAGGACCGGCCCCTCGGAGTCGTGCACGCCCCAGCGACCGGATCCGGAGTGCAGCTGCACGGCCGGCGGGTGCCCGGCCGAGCGGATCTCGAACTCACCGGTGGTCAGGTCCAGGGACAGGTGTACGGCGGTCGCGAACCCCTCGCTCCAGTCCTGGCGGAGCAGGTAGTCGTTGGCCGCGGGCAGGAAGCGGGCGGCTGGAAGCGCACCGAGCAGGCCACCGAACGCGCCGGAGAGCAGCAACGACCGGGTGCCGGCCTGCACGCCCTTGCCGGAGACGTCGACGACGGCGACCTCGAGGTGGCGGCCCTCCTGGGTCTTGCTGGCCACGATGAAGTCACCGGCGAACGACGAACCGCCCGCCGAGCGCATCTCCGCGTCCACGTACCAGTCCTTGGGCAGCGGCGGCAGCACCGACTGCTTGCTGAGCCGGTCCCGCAGGTCGACCAGCATGGACTCGCCCATCGAGCCCGCGACGCCGAGCCGGGACCGCCGGAACGAGGACACCAGGATGATCAGCCCGACCGCGAAGCAGACGATGATGCCGCCGATCCGTCGTTCGTCGAGCAGGTCCTCGTCCGCGAGGGCCACCGCGAACACCAGTATCCCGAGCGTGAACACCACGAACCACGGCAGCGAGCGCGGGTTGAACATCAGGTTGCCGACAACCAGCGGGACGACCAGGGTGGTCACCGGGACCCAGCTGACCGTGGCCATCCCGGCCCCGATGACGAGCGTCACGAGCGACAGCAGCATCAACCAGGACGTCTCCGACTGGCGCAGCCGGCGCATCGTGAGGGTCCATCGCCTGCTCAGCCGACGAGCGGGGACGCGCGTCAGCCGCTCGTTCTGCGAAGCTGCAACCACAGGTCGACCTTAGTGTCGGCGGGAGATCCGTGTGAACGAATCGCCCCAACGGTACGGCGTGGCGTGGTCAACGCAACACGGCGCGCGAACGGAACCGCGGCTGACACCTCGGGCACCAGAACAGGTTGCGGGCGGCGAGCACCTCGGTCCTCACCTTGCCGCCGCACACGTGGCAGGCCTGGCCGTGCCGGCGGTAGACGTAGACCTCTCCCCCGTGGTCGTCGCGGCGCGGCTCCCGGCCCATCGCCTCCGGGGTGTGCTCGTGGCGGACGGTGTCGATCCGGCCGCTGCCGACCCCCTCGTGCATCAGGTCGACCAGATCGTGCCAGATCGCCTCGAACTGGCCGCGGCGCAGCGTGTTGCCCGGACGGAGCGGGTGGATCCGGTGCCGGAACAGCACCTCGGCGCGGTAGACGTTGCCGACCCCGGCGAGCACCGTCTGGTCCATCAGCAGCGCACCGATCGGCGTGCGGCTCCGGCTGATCCGCTTCCAGGCGCGCTCCGGGTCCGCGTCGGCGCGCAGCGGGTCCGGGCCGAGGCGCTGCAGGATCGCGGCGCGCTGATCGTCGGTGACCAGGTCGCAGGTCGTGGCGCCGCGCAGATCGGCGTACGCCGCGTCGCCGTCGGTCGCACCCGACGGGGCCGCCGCGACCAGCCGGAGCCGGACCTGGCCCACCGGCGCGGGTGCGGGCCCGTCGTACACGTCGAGCTTCCCGTAGAGGCCGAGGTGCACGTGCACGAACCGGTCACCGTCGAAGCGGACGAACAGGTGCTTGCCCCAGGCCTCCGCGTCGACCAGCACGGTGTTGTCGAGCAGTCGGGCCGCCTCCGCGAACCGGCCTTGCGGGCTGGAGACCTCCATCACCCGGCCACCGAACCGGTCGGTCAGCGCCCGGGCGAGGCGGTGCAGCGTGTGCCCCTCGGGCATGTCAGCCCTGCGGCTTGAGCGCGGACTCGGGCAGCGGCGGCAGGTTCCCGGTCTTCTCGTATTCGGCCAGCATGCCGATCCGGCGGGTGTGCCGCTCCTCGTCGCTGTACGGCGTGCCCAGGAAGACCTCGATGAACCGGGTCATCTCCTGCTCCGTGTGCATCCGGCCACCGACCGAGATCACGTTGGCGTCGTTGTGCTCGCGGGCCAGGGTCGCGGTCTCCTCGCTCCACACCAACGCGGCGCGGATCCCGGTGACCTTGTTCGCGGCCATCTGCTCGCCGTTGCCGGAACCGCCGATCACGATCCCGAGACTGTCCATCCCGTCCTGCCGGTCCGCGGCGACCGCCTCGGCTGCGCGGAGGCAGAACACCGGGTAGTCGTCGGCCGCGTCGTAGACGAACGGGCCGTGGTCGACGGCCTCGTGCCCCTGGTCGACGAGCCAGTTCAGCAGGTGGTCCTTGAGCTCCAGGCCGGCGTGGTCGGAGCCGAGATGAACGCGCATGGCGCACAGGTTATCCAGAGGGCAGGTGGGTACGACGAAGCGACGTCGCCCGCCAACGAACGAGGAGCCGCCCGTGCCGACCGACCGGACCAGGCGCATCACCGTCCTCGACCCGGCCGACGGGTCCCTCGTCGGCGAGCTGGACGTCGCCGGGGCCGGGGAGGTCGAGGCTGCCGTCGACTCGGCCCGCAGGGCCGCGCACGAGTGGGCCCGCACGGCACCGGCGGAACGAGCCGCGATGGTCACCGCAGGCGCACGCCGTGTGGC
>JAICRS010000096.1 GCA_025966335.1 Nocardioidaceae bacterium | reverse complement strand
GAGGCGACGCCCCCGGTGACGAAGACGTGCTTGGTCGGCTGCGATGCGGCCAAGAGAACTCCCGTGGTGTCTTGGATGTGCGGCGAGAAAACTCACCCGTCCACGGGGTTCTAGGCTACCAATACGTCGCCGGGTTTGACCAAGCCGCGCCGAAGTGCGCGGCGATGAGGCTCAGTCGGCGGGGACGGCGCCCGGCATCGCGCCGTCGGCCGCGTCGACGGCACCGTAGTGGCCGGCCTCTCCGGCGGCCTGCTCGGACAGCGCCATCACGGTGACCACCTGGCCGGCCGCACGGAACAGCGCATCCACGGTGGACACGTCCTTCGCCGTGGCGACGTTGGTCCGGACCGCCTCGACGGCCCCACCGGCGCGCGCGGACGACACCGGTCCGGCCACCACGACGCCGTCGGAGTCGGCGTCGATCGCCCCGGCCAACGAGCTGACGATGGTGCCCGCACCCGACCGGTCCGCCTTGCCCGACGTCTCACCGGCCACGAACAGCACCAGGCTGCCGCGACGGGTGAACTCACCCTGCGCCGACATCAGGTTCGCCGTGCTCAGTCCGGACAGGATGCTGTTCGCGGCGTCGTCGACCGCTGCGCCGCCATCCTCGTCGGTGGCCACGGCGCGAGCGATCAGCGCACCCATCCGCTCGTAGCCGCTCGCGTCGTCGGCGACGCTCACGTCCGGGGTCCCGTCCAGGAGCTGGCTGGCCAGCTCGTCGACCAGCTGCTTGTTGCCCGCATCGACGAGTCCCTCGCCGACACGAACCGTCCCGGCCACCGAGCCGCCGGCCACCCCGATCAGGTCGGACACCTCGGTGACCACCGACTCGTCGGCACCGGGCAGCACCATCAAGGTGACCGGCCGGTCCGCGAGTCCCTGCCCGAGCAGGCTCGGGGCCACCGTCTTCGCGAAGGCGTCGGTGAAGGCGTTGGTGCTGCGCAGGGCGCTGATCTCCGCCTGGAGGTCGGCCTTGGCCTTGCGGTCGGCCTCGACCTGCTCGACCAGGGTGTTGTCGACCTCGCCCTTCAACGGACCGCCGCCGAGCGCGACGCCGACGGCGAGTGCCAGGAAGACCGACACGATCGAGACGATGTGGTAGCGGAATGAGATCACGTGAGGAGTCCTTGGAACCAGTCGGAGAGGTCGTTCAGCCAGGCCTGCACGGTCGTCCACCACTCCTGGCCCACCGGCGTGGCGGCCAGCGCGACCAGGAGCGCGGCGACCCCGGCGAGCAGGATCAGCAGCAGGTGCCAGAGGCGCACCCGGCCTGAGTAGAGCTGGGGAACGCCCTTGGCGTCGACCAGCTTCGGGCCGACCCGGAGCCGGGTGAGGAACGTGCTGGCCAGGCCCGACCGGTGCCGGTCGAGGAACTCGTCGAGGCTGGCGTGCGTGCCGACGAGGACGATCAGCGACGCGTCGGAAAGGTCCGCGAGCAGCATGGCGATGTCCTCGCTGGTGCCCGACGCCGAGAAGTTCTGTGCCCGGACCCCGATCCGGTCGAGCCGGTCCGAGCCCACGGCGCGACCGGCCCGGTCGGTGTGCAGCACGACCTCGCGCGCTCCGCGCAGCGCCTTGTCGGAGACGGTGTCACCGTCGCCGGCCCGGCTGCCCTGGGCGAGCCCGTCCTCGCCGACCACGACCACGTCGGGGCGGTGGCCGGCCGCGAGCAGCGCGTCGGCGCCGGCGTTGACACCCACCAGGACCGGCCGCTGCTCCCGGATGTAGCGCTTGAGCCGCTTGAGGTCGTCGCGGTAGTCGTAGCCGCGGACGACGATCACCACGGGCCGGCCGGAGATCTTCGTGCGCATCGCCGGGGCACCCTGACCGTGCAGCAGGAGGTCCTGCTCGCGGCGCAGGAACTCGGTGGTGTTGTGGGTGAAGCTCTGCAGCTGGGTCGACAACCCGCCGCGCGCCTCCTCCATCATCTCCTGCACGTCGGCGGCGGAGAGCTCCCGGCCGGCGACGACCGGCTCGTCCTTGACGTAGAGGCGTCCCTCGTGGACCCGGACCGGGGCGCCGTCACTGACCTTCGCGAACACCTCGGAGCCCACGTTGTCGAGCAGCGTGATGCCCGACTTGGCGAGCAGCTCCGGGCCGAGGTTCGGATAGCGGCCGGAGATGAACGAGGAGGCGTTGACCACCGCTGCCACCCCGCAGTCGACCAGAGCCTCGGCGGTGGCGCGGTCGAGGTCGAGGTGGTCGATCACCGCGACGTCGCCGGGGCGCAACCGGCGCACCAGCGTGGTCGTACGCCGGTCCAGCCTGGCGGTCCCGGCGGTTCCGGGCAGGCCTTCAACGGTCTTTTGTCGGGAGGGGAATTTCATCGCGCAGCAATCCTGCCACGCACCGGCAACACTTCCGCGGAGGATGCGCGGGTCAGCGGGTCGGCGTACGCGCTTCCTGTGCCGTGTCGAGCAGCTCCTGTGCGTGGGCGATCGCGGTGTCGGAGTCCTCGAGCCCGGCAAGCATCCGGGAGAGCTCCTTGACCCGGCTCTCGTCGTCGAGCGCGGTCAGGCCGGACGTGGTCACCGACCCGTCGCTGCTCTTGACGACCACGACGTGCTGGTCGGCGAAGGCGGCCACCTGCGGCAGGTGGGTCACGACCAGCACCTGGGCGTGCCGGGCCAGCATCGCGAGCCTGCGGCCGACCTCGACCGCGGCCTTGCCCCCGACTCCGGCGTCGACCTCGTCGAACACGAAGGTGGGGACCGGGTTGGTCGCGGCGAGCGCCACCTCCACGGCCAGCATCACCCGGGACAGCTCACCGCCGGAGGCGCCCTTGTTCAACGGGCGTGGTTCGGCGCCCTTGTTGGCGGCGAGCAGGAACTCGACCTCGTCGAGCCCGGTCGGTCCGAACCGGAGCCTGCGGCCGTCGACCGGCAGGCCGGCGTCGCCGGCCTCGGTCTGGCGGACCGTGATGGTGAGGGTGGCGTGCGGCATCGCGAGCGAGTCCAGCTCGCTGGTCACCACCTTGCCGAGCCGGGCGGCCGCCTTCCGGCGTTCGGCGCTGAGCGCCGCCCCGAGTCCGGCCAGCTCGCCCCGGTGCGCGTCTCGGTCCCGGCGCAGGGCGTCGATGTGCTCGTCGGTGTTGTCGAGGTCCAGCAACCGGCGGGACGCGGTCTGTGCCCAGGAGAGCACCTCGTCGATGGTCTCGCCGTACTTGCGGGTCAGGCCGGTCAGCGCGGCCCGGCGCTCGGACACCGCGGCGAGGCGGACCGGGTCGGTGTCCAGGGAGGAGGCGTAGGACGACACGTCGGCGGCCACGTCGGAGAGCAGGTAGCTGACCTCGGCGAGCCGGTCCGCGAGTCCGGCGGCCTCCGGGTCGTGCTCGCGGACCCCGTCGAGCAGCTTCCGCGCGGCGGACGTGGTGCCGAGCGCGTCGGTGGCGCCGTCCTCCGAGGACAGGCACTCCCGCGCCTGCTCGGCGGCCGTGCGCAGCGTGTCGGCGAAACCGAGCCGGGCCTCCTCCGTGGCGAGGGCGGAGTCCTCCCCCGGCTCGGGCGAGACCGCCTCGACCTCACCGAGGCCGAACCGGAGCAGGTCCGCCTCCCGGGCCCGTTCGCGTGCGGTCTCGACCACTTCGGCCAGCTCGGCCTCGATAGCGCGCAGCCGGCGGTGGCATTCGGCGTAGTCGTCCCGCAGCCGCAGCGCCTTGCGACCCGCGAAGCTGTCGAGGGCGTCCCGCTGCGCGGTCTGCTGCAGCAGTCGGTGCTGGTCGGACTGCCCGTGCACGGCGACCAGCGGGTCGGCCAGTCCGGACAGGGTGGCGGCGGGGACCGAGACGCCGCCGGCGTAGGCCCGGGACCTGCCCTCGGCCGAGATCTGCCGGGCCAGGAGCAACCGCCCGTCCTCGATCTCCCCGCCCAGGTCGTCGACCTTCGTGGCGAGCGTGGGTCCGGCGGCGCCGAGGTTCACGAGGCCCTCGACGCGCGCCGCCTTCGCCCCGGTGCGCACCGCCCCGGAGTCGGCGCGGCCACCGAGCAGCAGTCCGAGCGCGGTGACGATCATCGTCTTGCCGGCACCGGTCTCACCGGTGATCACGGTGAGGCCGGGACCGAGCTCGAGCACGGACTCGTCGATCACCCCGAGCGAGGTGATCCGGAGCTCCTCAAGCATGGTCACCGCCGTTGTTGCGGCGGCGTCGTTCGGCGGCGCCACGCCAGCCGGCGACCGGCAGGTCGAACTTCGCCACCAGCCGGTCGGTGAACGGCGCCTGGTGCAGCCGGACCAGGCGCACCGGCGAGCGACCGCGGCGTACCTCGATCCGGGCGCCGGGAGGCAGGTCCACGGTGCGCCGGCCGTCGCACCAGAGCACGCCGGCTCCGTCGGTGCGCGCGATCACCTCCACCGCGAGCACGGAGGTCGGTGCCACCACCATCGGGCGGGCGAACAGCGCGTGGGCGCTGATCGGGACCATCAGCAGCGCCTCGACACCGGGCCACACCACGGGGCCGCCGGCGCTGAAGTTGTAGGCGGTGGACCCGGTCGGGGTGGCGCACACCACGCCGTCGCAGCCCCAGCGTGACAGCGGCCGCCCGTCCACCTCGACGACGACCTCGAGCATCCGCTCCCGGGCAGCCTTCTCCACGCTGGCCTCGTTCAGCGCCCAGGTGGAGGTGACCAGCTCGCCGTCCCGGAAGACCGACACGTCGATCGTGAGCCGCTCCTCGGAGGTGTAGCGCTTGTGCACGATCGCGTCGATGGTGAACTCGACGTCGTCCGACTCGGCTTCGGCCAGGAAGCCGACGTGGCCGAGGTTCACCCCGAGCAGCGGGGTGCCGGAGTCGTGCGCGAGCTCGGCCGCGCGCAGGATCGTGCCGTCACCACCGATCACCACCGCCAGCTCGCACCCCTCGGTCGCGTCCGGGCTCGGTTCGACGGTCTCCACACCCGGCAGGTCGAGCGCGAGTTCGGCGGCCTCGTCCTTCAGCAGGCGCAGCGCGATGCCGTGCTGGTGCAGCGCCTTGCAGAACTGGGTCGCGACCGCACGCGCCTCGTCCCGGCCGGTGTGGGCCAGGACCAGGATGCGCCGTTGCGGCGCGTCGGATTCGTTCACGACTCCACCTTCTCACCAGGGACCCCCAGCCCGGCGGTACGACGGACCTCGGCGACGATGTCGTCCTCGTCGATGGCCGGCTCCCCCTTGCGCAGCCACAAGAAGTACTCGACGTTGCCCGAGGGGCCCGGCAGCGGGCTGGTGGTGACCGCCTGCGCTCCCCAGCCGCGCCGCGCCGCCGACCCGGCCACCGCGGAGACCGCCCCGGCGCGCAGATCGAGGTCGCGGACCACTCCGCCCTTGCCGACCCGGTCCTTGCCGACCTCGAACTGCGGTTTGACCATCAGCGCCAGGTCCCCGTCGTCGCGGGTCACCGAGACGAGGGCGTCGAGGACCAGCTCGAGGGAGATGAACGAGAGGTCGCCGACGACGAGGTCGACGTGGCCGCCGACCAGGTCGACGGTGAGGTCCCGGATGTTCGTGCGGTCGTGCACCTGCACCCGCGCGTCCTGACGGATCGGCCAGGCGAGCTGTCCGTAGCCGACGTCGACCGCGACGACCTCACGTGCGCCGGCACGGAGCAGCACATCGGTGAAGCCACCGGTGGACGCGCCGGCGTCGAGGCACCTCCGGCCGGCGACCGCGAGGCCCGGGGGCCCGAACACCGCCAGCGCACCGGCCAGCTTGTGGCCGCCGCGGGACACGTAGTCGGGCCTGTCCGGGTCAGCCACGACCACGAGCGCGACATCGGTGGTCACGCCGGTCGCCGGCTTCGTGGCCACCGCGCCGGCGACCTTGACCCGTTGCGCTGCGATCAGCTCGGCGGCGTGCTCGCGAGAACGGGCCAGCCCGCGGCGTACGAGCTCGGCATCGAGGCGGAGTCGGCGGGGCATCGGCGGATCGGACGGGCGACCGGGCGGCCGGTCAGGAGCTCGGGTCGTTGCCGGCGTCGGCCAGCGCAGCGCGGAGCTTCTCGTGGGCGGTCTCGAAGATCTCGACGTGCTCGGACACCGGAGCCTCCTCGAGCCGCTCCAGGGACTCGAGGACCGCGTCCACGACCGGGTTGCCGGTGTGCTCGACTCCGGCGTGCTCCGGCTGTCCGGTCCCGGGGTCCTCGCCGTTGCCTTCGCTCACTGCCTGTCACCGTCTTCCCGCGCGTGCCTGTCGGCTTCATGTGCCGGCTCCGGGCCAACGCTACCCGGCTCGGGCACTCCGGAGACGTCGACCGCGGTGCCCGTCGAGTCGTAATGGTGCCACGCGGTGACCGCCACGGCCCGCCACCAGTCGTCCAGTGACCCCGTGCCGCCGATGGTCAGGGCGCCTTCGTCGACCGTGGCCCGCCACCCGCCGAGCTCGTAGCCGCCGTCGACCTGGTGCGGGACGGGGTGCTCCCGACCCAGCCCGGACAGGTCCGCCGAGATGTAGGTCGGGCGCAGCTCCGGCTCGGCGTCGGCCAGCTCCTGCACCCCGGTGACCCCGGTCATCACCAGCAGACTGTCCAGGCCGGTGGCCGTGGCCCCCGCGATGTCGGTGTCCAACCGGTCGCCGACCACCAGGGGGCGTTCGCCACCGACCCGCAGGCGGGTCTCCTCGAACAACGGGGTCATCGGCTTGCCGGCCACCGCCGGCTCGCGGCCGGCGTACGTCGCGACCGCGGTGACCAGCACGCCGTTGCCGGGGCCGAGCCCTTCCGGGGTCGGCACGGTCATGTCCATGTTCGAGGCCACCCAGGGCAGGCCGCGCCGGACCAGGATCGAGCCGTCGATCACGGTCTTCCACAACAGGTCCGGGTGGTAGCCGGAGACGACCGCGACCGGGTCCTCGTCGAACGCCTGCACGGGTTTGAGGTCGAGCTCGGTCAACGCCTCGAACAGCCCCGTCCCGCCGATCACGAAGACCGCCGAGCCTTCCGGCACCCGCTCGGAGACCAGCCGTGCCGCCGCCTGCGCGGAGGTGACCACGTCCTCGTCGGCGGCCGGGATGTCGAGCTCGCGCAGGTGCTCGGCGACCACCGACGGCGGCCGCGACGCGTTGTTGGTGACGTAGGCCAGCTGCATGCCTGCCCGGCGGGCCCGGTCCAGATGCTCCGGCGCCCCCGGAACGGCGTGCGCGCCCACGTAGACGACTCCGTCGAGGTCGAGCATCGCCAGGTCGTACTCGGCCCACAGCGGTGCTCCGCACTCCTTCAACATCTCCAGGCCTCTCGGTTTCGCGTCCGGCTCGTCCGGTCTCATACGATGCAGCGATGGTCAGCCAACTGCGCACGGATCCCGGCACGAGCCCACGACCGGGCGCCGCGGACCGTCGCCCGTTCGTGCTCGCCCCGTTTCGCGCTCTGAGGTTCAACGCGGACACGGTCGGCGACCTCGGCACCGTGATCTCGCCGCCGTACGACGTGCTCGACGCCGAGACGGTCCGCGACCTCGAGGCGGCGAACCGCCGCAACATCGTCCGGCTGATTCTGTCACGGCGCTTCGAGCGGCCGTACCTGGCGGTCCGCAAGCGGCTCGGCTCCTGGCGGACCAAGGCGTATCTGAGGGCCGACGACGCGCCGGCGCTGTACCTGTACCAGTACACCGTCGACCAGGTGACCGTCCGCGGCCTGATCGGCGTGGTGGCGCTGCGGGACGAGACGGAGCGGGTGATCCTGCCGCACGAGGACGTGATGCCCGGCCCGGTCGACGACCGGACCGTGCTGATGCGGACCACCGAGTCCAACCTGGAACCGATCCTGCTGGTCCACGAGGGGACGACGCGGTACCGCGACCTGCTCGAGCAGACCGCCGGTGGGGACCCTCTGGTCGAGTTCACCGCGCTGGACGGGAGTGCCCACCGGTTGTGGACGATCACCGACCCGTCGGACCTGGATGCGCTGTCGGCGGAGCTCGCGGACACCCAGGCCCTGATCGCCGACGGTCACCACCGGTACGCCGCCTACCTGGCCCTGCAGGAGGAGCTGCGGGACCCGGCAGCCGGACCGGACGGGTCACCCTGGGACTTCGGCCTGGCGCTGCTGGTGGACCAGCACGACTACCCGCTCAGCGTCGGCCCGATCCACCGGTCGATCGCCGCCCTGACCATCGCCGACGTGCAGGAGATCTCCGCCGAGCGCGGCGACGACTTCGCGACGTTCGCGGACCGCGAGGCGGCGTTCACCGCACTGATCGACCGCGGACCAAATCCGTCGCAGGCCTCGTTCGTGCTGTCCGACGGCCGGATCTGGGCGGTGCTGAGCACCCCGCGCACGCACGACGTGGACGCCGCGGTCCTGCACGAGGACCTGTTCGATGCGTGGCACGCCGCCGAGGAGCAGATCGGCTACCACCACAGCCTGGACCAGGCGCTGCACACGACCGCCCGGCAGCCCGGGATCGTGGTCGCGGTGCACCCGCCGACGGTGCGCCAGGTGATGGAGACGGCGGCGCGCGGGATCCGGATGCCGCGCAAGTCGACGTCGTTCTCGCCGAAACCCAGGATGGGTGTCGTGATGCGCGACCTGCGCGACGCCTGACCCGTCGAGTCAGGCGGGTCAGGCGGACCGCTCCACCATCCGGCCGGTGAGCACCTCGACCTCCACCCGGGTCGAGGTCCCGGAGGCGACCCGGAAGAATCGGCGTCGCAAGGCGCCCTCGACCTCCACCACGTCACCGACCCGCCAGGTCGCGACGCTCCGTCGGGCCCGGCCGCCCCAGGACACGCAGTCCACCCAGTCCGAGCTCTGCCGGGACTTCGCCGTCATCGGGCTGCGGTCCCGACCGAGCACCCTCCGGAAGGTGATGATCGTGTCCCCGCTGGGCAGCTCTCGTTCGAGCGGCGCGGACGAGACCCGCCCGCGGAGCGCGACACTGTTCTGCGAGGGTGTCGGCTCGGTGTCTTGTTCTGCGATCTGTTCTGTCATCGGCTTACCTCCGGGACCAGCATCGGAGGAACCGGGGACGGTTGCGACGAGGCCTGCCGCGTCTGTGGACGGGCGACGCGTGTGGACACAGCGGCGCAGGAACTGGCCCGCGTGCGCGGCACCGTCGACCGGTCAGCGGCCGTCCTCGTCCTCCGTGTCGGTGAGCACCGTTCCCTCGAGCTCGGCGAGCCGCTCGGCCGCGTCGGTGGTGCCTTCGCCGTCGATCCCCGCCGTGCGGTGGAACCAGATGATCGCGTCCTCGGTGCGGCCCGCGGCCAGCAGCGCGTCGGCGTAGGCGTAGCGCAGCCGGACCACCCAGCCCGCCCGCGACTTCGAGCGCAGAGGTGCGTTCTCCAGGGTGCGGATCGCCGCGTCGGTGTCGCCCATGTCGCGGCGCGCGCCGGCCTCGACGATCGTCATCTCGGCCTGCAGGTCCGGCTCCAGGTTCGCCACGGCGGGGCTCTTGGCCAGCGCCAGGGCCTTCTCCGGGCGGCCCAGGGCGCGCTCACAGTCGGCCATCACCGGCAGGTAGTCGGTGACCCCGTTCATCCGCTTCGCGGCACGGAACTCCGCCAGGGCCTCGGCGAACTCCCCCGCCGCGTAGGCCGCCTCACCGCACGCCTCGCGGACCACGGCGATCCTCGACGCGCGGGCGCGGGCCGCAAGGGTGTGCTGATAGGCGGTCTTCGGGTCCACCTCGATCAGCTGGCCGGCTGCGGCGAGGTGCCGGGCGACCCTGGCGGCAAGCTTCTCCGGTAGTCCCTTGAGCTGTTGCCGGACCGAGCGGTCGAGCTCACGTCCGGTGATGGAGTCGTCGAGGGGCGGCCCGTCGTACCGGGCCTGATCGGTGGAGCGCGACTGCTCGTCGCGGCCGCGGTCGTCACGACGTGGCCGGCTCCACTGCCGGTCGCCGCCCTTGCTCCCCTGGCCGGCGCCCTGTCCGGTGCGCTCCCCGCGCCGCTGCGGACCTCCGGTGCTGCGGTCACGGCCGCCGGCGGGAGCGCCGCCGCTCCTGCCACGGCCGGTGTTCCGGCTCGAGCCCGAGGATCGACGATCGTCTGCCACGACTACTTCCCTTCGCGGGCCGCGGGGGCCCCGCATTCTCATGTTCGACGGACGGTTGCTGCTTCGGACATCATCGAGGACGCGCCGCCACAGTCAAAACGAATCCAGACATGCGTAGAGGCCACCCTGAAAGGGTGGCCTCTACGAAAGTTAATGTCCGGCGACGTCCTACTCTCCCACACACTCCCGTGTGCAGTACCATCGGCGCTGAAAGGCTTAACTTCCGGGTTCGGAATGGAGCCGGGTGTTTCCCTTTCGCTATGGCCGCCGAAACTCTATTGAGTTATGTCTGACCAAAACTTTGTCAGCCGCACCTATGACAGTGGGCTGGTTCTGGCTCCCGACCGTAACTCGGGAACCACACAGTGGACGCGCAACATCTTTGAGGGACAAGCCCTCGGCCTATTAGTACCGGTCGGCTGTGCATTACTGCTGTACACCTCCGGCCTATCAACCCAGTCATCTACTGGGGGCCTTACCCGGTTAACCCGGTGGGAAACCTCATCTTGAAACGTGCTTCCCGCTTAGATGCTTTCAGCGGTTATCACTTCCGAACGTAGCTAACCAGCCGTGCTCCTGGCGGAACAACTGGCACACCAGAGGTTCGTCCATCCCGGTCCTCTCGTACTAGGGACAGCCTTTCTCAAGTTTCCTGCGCGCGCGGCGGATAGGGACCGAACTGTCTCACGACGTTCTAAACCCAGCTCGCGTGCCGCTTTAATG
>JAICRS010000035.1 GCA_025966335.1 Nocardioidaceae bacterium | reverse complement strand
GGTCGCCCTTCCACGCCCGGACCAGCCCGTAGTCGGCCACGATCGCGGTCTCCAGCACGAACTCCTTCTCCCCCTCCGCGGTGGTGAAGGTGCGGACCTCCTTCGGCGGCGAGGACACGACCACGTTGCCGGCGTCGTCGTACCGCCACGGCAACCCACCCTCCGCGACCTGCGTGCCGACCCCGGTCGCGGTGAAGAACGCCGGGATCCCGGATCCACCCGCCCGCATCCGCTCCGCGAGCGTGCCCTGCGGGGTCAGCTCCACCTCCAGCTCGCCGTGCAGGTACTGCCGCGCGAACTCCTTGTTCTCCCCCACGTACGACGAGATCATCCGCCGGATCCGCTTGTTGAACAGCAACCGACCCAGACCCCACTCGTCCACGCCACAGTTGTTCGACACCGCCTCCAGCTCATCGGCGCCCTGCTCCAACAACGCCTCGATCAGCACCGACGGGATCCCGCACAACCCGAAACCGCCCACCGCCAGCGTCGAGCCACGCCCGACGTCGGCAACGGCCTCGGCCGCACTCGCGACGACCTTGTCCACGAACGTCCTCCCTCACCACAGCTCCGCGGGCGCGAGGCGTCCGCCGGTCAACCCTTGCGATCCTAGTCACAGCGGTACGTCGCACGGGACGGCCCGGTTCCACACAGATCCGGCCTCCCGCCTGAGGTGGTCCCACATGTCACGGATCACATCGACGGAGGTGGGCCACGGGCTCGGGTTAGGCTCCGAGACGTGGCTGCACAATCGGCGAACCCCAGCGACTGGGACGACGTCCGGCTCCATGTCGTGACCGGCAAGGGCGGCACCGGCAAGACCACGGTCGCCGCGAGCCTGGCTCTGGCCCTGGCGGCGACCGGCAAGACCGTCCTGCTCTGCGAGGTCGAGGGTCGGCAGGGCATCGCCCAGCTGTTCGACGTCCCGCCTCTGCCCTACCAGGAGCGACGCATCGCCAGCGGCCCGCAGGACGGGGGCGACGTCTATGCGCTGGCCATCGACCCGGAGTCGGCGCTGCTGGAGTACCTCGCGATGTACTACCGGCTCGGTCGGGCCGGCAAGGCCCTGGACCGGTTCGGGGTGATCGACTTCGCGACCACCGTCGCACCCGGTGTCCGCGACGTGCTGCTGACCGGGAAGGTCTACGAGGCGGTCAACCGGAACCGGCGCAGCAAGCACGCGCGTCACTACGACGCCGTGGTTCTCGACGCGCCGCCGACCGGCCGGATCTCCCAGTTCCTGAACGTGAACAACGAGCTGGCCGGACTGGCGAAGGTCGGCCCGATCCGGACCCAGGCGGACACGGTCACCACGCTGCTGCGCTCGCCCCGGACCGCGGTGCACCTGGTCACTGTGCTCGAGGACATGCCGGTCCAGGAGACCGCGGACGGGATCGACGAGCTCCGCGCGGCTCAGCTCCCGGTGGGCGGTGTGATCGTGAACCTGGTGCGCAGCAACGCCCTCGACGACCAGGCACGCGACCGGGCGCTCAGCGGCGACCTGCCGCGGGAGCTGATCGAGGCCGACCTGGTGGCGGCGGGCGTGGACAGCAGCAGGCAGGTGGTGGACGGTCTGCTCTCCGAGGGCCGGGAGCACGCGGAGCGGCGGGCCCTCGAGGACGAGCAGCGCAAGCGGATCGGGAAGCTCGACGCACCCGTCTACGAGCTGCCCCGGCTGCCCGACGGCATCGACCTCGGCGGGCTCTACGAGCTGGCCGCCGAGCTGTGTGAGCAGGGGATGGCATGAGCAGCACGGCCAGGTCCGGCCGCAGTGCGCGGGTCGGGCCGCTGGCGGCGAAACCGGACCGGACCCCCGTGCTGGCGGTGGACGCGCTGCTCGACGACCCCGGAACGCACATCATCGTCTGCTGCGGCTCCGGCGGCGTCGGGAAGACCACCACCTCGGCGGCGCTCGCGCTGCGGGCCGCCGAGCGCGGCCGCAAGGTGGTCGTGCTCACGATCGACCCCGCGCGGCGGCTTGCCCAGGCGATGGGGATCGAGGCACTGGACAACGTGCCCCGGCCGGTGCCCGGCGTGCACGAGAGAGGCACCGGCAGCCTGGACGCGATGATGCTGGACATGAAACGGACCTTCGACGAGGTCGTGGAGAGCCAGGCCACGCCGGAGAAGGCCGCGCAGATCCTGGCCAACCCCTTCTACCAGGCACTGTCCAGCTCGTTCGCGGGCACGCAGGAGTACATGGCCATGGAGAAGCTGGGGCAGCTGCACAGGGATGCGCTGCGGACCGGCCGCTGGGACCTGATCGTGGTCGACACCCCGCCGTCACGGTCCGCCCTGGACTTCCTCGACGCCCCCGAGCGGCTCTCCAGCTTCCTGGACGGGCGGTTCATCCGGCTGATGCTGGCGCCGGCGAAGGGACCGGCCCGGCTGATGACGGCCGGCTTCGGGGTGGTGACCAACGCGCTCACCAAGATCCTCGGGGCGCACGTGCTCCGGGACATGCAGACGTTCGTGGCCGCGTTCGACACGCTTTTCGGCGGGTTCCGGGCCCGCGCCCAGAAGACCTTCGAGCTCCTGCAGGCACCTGGCACGGCGTTCCTCGTGGTCGCCGCGCCGGAGCCGGACGCGTTGCGCGAGGCGGCGTACTTCGTCGAGCGGCTCAACGCGGACCGGATGCCGCTCGCCGGGCTGGTGGTGAACCGGGCCAGCCGGGTCCCGGTGGGCAGCATGTCCGGGGACCAGGCGATGGCCGCCGCGGAGAGGCTCGCCGGGCGCACCGACCCCGACGGGTCGAGCACGATCACCGCCGGGCTGCTCCGGTTGCACGCCGAGCGGACCCGGATCGTCGCCCGGGAGTCCCGGTTACGGCAGCGGTTCGCCGCCGCCCACCCGGCCGTGCCCACCGCGGTGATGCCTGCTCTCTCGACCGACGTGCACGACCTGGATGGCCTGCGGCTGGTCGGCGAGCTGCTCGCCTCGTAGGAGGGTTACGCGGATTCCGAGACGGCGGTGACGGTGGCGATGTGGTCGGCCTTGGCGGTCTCGAGCAGCCGACGCCAGGAGGTCACGTTCGGGCGCTTGCGCAGCAGGGCACGGCGCTCACGCTCCGTCATACCGCCCCAGACACCCCACTCGATCTGGTTGTCGAGCGCCTCGGCGAGGCACTCGGTGCGCACCGGGCATCCGGCGCACAGCTGCTTGGCACGGTTCTGCGCGGCTCCCCGCACGAAGAGCTCGTCGGGCCTGGCCTGGTTGCACAGCGCCTTGGTCGCCCAGTCTTCGTTCCACGTCATGTTCTTCATCCCTCCGAGAAGACGCCCGCCGCTCCGAGCGAGCACTGAGTCAATCCCCACAATGAAGGTAAAGAGTTCTAATGCCGCGAAACAGACACAGAGGGAGCAACTTGCCGTAGTCCGATATAACTACCCATCACGGCCATTCGGCCCGTCGACGCCTCAGGTCACGCCCGGAGCGAGCGATTCCAGGGTAAGTCGTGGCCCGTGTGACTGGCGCTAGTCATGCCCTAGTCCCTTCGGGCCATTCCTGGCGGGTCGCGACACGAACGGCGCAGACTCGGATAAGCGTGAAAAGCGGCGCGGAGTACGCTAGCGGGGACTCTTCGCCCGGTCCCGTACCCTGGTGACTATGTCTGCACGTAGAGACGACCGCCTGGGGTTCTCGAGCGTCCTGTCCCATCTGGGGGTCATGGTCGCCGTTTCCGCGGTCATGGGGGTCCTGGTCGCCGGTGTCGCCATCCCGTTCGCGGGCGTGGCCGGGCTGAGCGCGCGCTCGGTCGCGGAGGGGATGGACAACCTCCCCGCCGACCTGACTGCCGAGCCGCTCCCCCAGCGCACCCGCGTGCTGGCCCAGGACGGGAGCCTGCTGGCCACCTTCTACGACGAGAACCGGGTCAACGTGCCTCTCGAGGACGTGGCGCCGATCATGAAGAAGGCGATCGTCGCGATCGAGGACTACCGGTTCTACGAGCACGGCGCGCTCGACCTCAAGGGCACCCTGCGCGCGTTCATCACCAACCAGGCCAACGACGGCGTGGTCCAGGGTGGTTCGTCGATCACCCAGCAGATGGTGAAGATGACGCTGATCAACCAGGCGAAGTCCGAGGAGCAGCTCGCGGCCGCGACCGCAGACACCTATGAGCGCAAGCTGAACGAGCTGCGCTACGCGATCGCGTTCGAGGAGAAGTACGACAAGGACTGGATCCTCGAGCGTTACCTCAACATCGCCTACTTCGGCGACGGCGCCTACGGCATCGAGGCGGCGTCCCGGCACTACTTCTCGCGGTCGGCGGACCAGCTGAACCTGCGCCAGGCGGCGCTGCTGGCCGGCCTCGTCAAGAACCCGACCGGCTACGACCCGACCAACGACAAGGAGCGCGCGCAAGACCGGCGCAACGTCGTGATCAGCCGGATGGCCGAGCTCAACGTGATCTCCGAGTCCGAGGCGGAACGGGCCAAGAGCAAGGGTCTCGGGCTGAAGCTGACCCCGGCCCGCAACGGCTGCGTCTCCTCCACGGCGGCGTTCTTCTGCGACTACATGCGCCAGTACCTGCTGGCCGACGCGGACCTCGGCAAGACCGTCGAGGCACGCCAGCGGCTGTTGAACTCCGGTGGGCTGACCATCAAGACCACGCTCGACCCGCGGATGCAGAAGGCCGCGGAGCAGTCGGTGCGCAGCCACGTGTTCGCCACCGACCGGGCGATCGGCGGGCTGGCGATGGTCCAGCCCCGGACCGGCGAGGTCCGGGCGCTCGCCCAGTCCCGACCGATGGGCCGCAACAAGAAGGCCGGCGAGACCTACCTGAACTACGTGGTGCCCGAGGAGTACGGCGATGCGAACGGCTTCCAGGCCGGATCGACCTTCAAGGTGTTCGTGCTCGCAGCCGCGATCAGGCAGGGCATCTCGCTCTCCACGCAGATCAACGCGCCGCAGGAGGTGTTCCTCCCGGTCAACGAGTTCCGCGACTGCGACGGGTTCGTGGAGGGCACCGACGTGTGGAGCCCGGAGAACTCGACCGGGACCGGCACCTTCGACCTGTACTCCGGCACCCAGCAGTCGGTGAACACGTTCTTCGCCCAGCTCGAGATGCGGACCGGCCTGTGCGAGCCCGCGAGGCTGGCCCGCGAGATGGGCGTCGACGTCCCCGAGGAGCAGGTCTACCCGCCGTTCACCCTGGGCGTCACCAACACCGACCCGCTGACGATGGCCGGCGCCTACGCCACCTTCGCCGCGCGCGGCCTGAACTGCGAGAACCGCCCGGTGACCCAGATCCTGGACAAGGACGGCAAGGTCCTCAAGGACTACCCGAAGCAGTGCGAGCAGGTGCTGCCCAAGGACGTCGCCGACGCCGTGAACGACATCCTGCGCGGCGTGCAGGAGCCGGGCGGCTTCGGCTACGGCGCCGGCATCAACCTGGACCAGCCGTCGGCCGGCAAGACCGGCACGATCAACGCGAACATGGCGGTCTGGTTCGTCGGGTACACCCCGAACATGGCCGCGGCGGCGATGATCGCCGGCGCGGACGACAAGGGCAACTGGAAGACCCTGAACGGGCAGACCGTCGGTGGCGACTTCATCTCCAGCGCGGCCGGTAGCACGAACGCCGGACCGATCTGGGGTGACGCGATGAAGGCCGTCCAGCAGTGGCTGCCCAACAGGGACTTCCACGCACCCGACCCGCGCACCATCGAGGGGCAGACGGTGACCGTGCCGTCGGTCTACGGCTACGACCCACAGCGGGCCGCCGAGATCCTGCGCGACACGGGCCTGGTCCCCTCCATCGGCCCCCTGGTCGACTCCAGCAACTCCTACGGCACGGTGGCCTACCTCAGCCCGGGTTCAGGCACCGAGATCCCGTCCGGGAGCAGCGTGACCATCTACCTCTCCGACGGCAGCCCGTACGTCCCGCCGGCCCCCGAGCCCGCGCCTCAGCCGCAGCCGGAGCCGCAGCCCGACAACGGCGGCGACGACGACAACAGTGGCGAGGGCAACGGCGACGGAGACGGCAACGGGAACGGGAACGGCGGCGGGAACGGCAACGGCGGCGGCGGCCAAGGCGGCGGTGGTGACAACCGCGGTGGCGGTGGCGGCGGCGGCGGAGACGACGACTAGCCCAGCTGTCGGCGCACCTCAGCGGCCACCGCACCACCATCGGCCCGGCCCTTGACCTGCGGCTGGACGACGCCCATCACCTTGCCCATGGCCCGCATCCCGTCGTCGGCTGCGCCGGTCTGGGCGATCGCCGACGTGACCAGGTCGGCGATCTCCTGCTCGGTGAGCTGCTCGGGCAGGTAGTCCGCGATCACCTCCGCCTCGGCCTTCTCCTTGGCGGCACTCTCGGTGCGTCCCGCGTCGTGGAACGCGTCGGCGGCCTCCCGACGCTTCTTCGCCTCCGCGCTGAGCACTCCGATGACATCCTCGTCGGTCAGCTGCTTCGACTGCTTGCCGGCGACCTCGGCGTTGGTGATCGCGGTGAGCACCATCCGCAGCGTGGACGACCGGAGATCGTCACGGGCCTTGATCGCGGTGGTCAGGTCGGTGCGCAGACGGTCCTTGAGGTCGCTCATGGCCCCATTGTGGCAGCCTTGTCGGATGCGACCCGGACAGAGCACATGGACCAGGGCACTCGGCGGGACCCTCGGCATCGGTGCCCTGACCGGTGTGGCGACGGTGACCTACGCGGCGACGATCGAGATCCGCGACTACACCCTGCGCGCCGTCGACCTACCGGTGCTGCCGGCCGGCGCCGAGCCGCTGCGGGTGTTGCACCTCAGCGACCTGCACCTGACCCCCGGCCAGCGGAAGAAGCAGGACTGGGTGCGCAGCCTCGCCGACCTGGCGCCGGACCTGGTGGTCAACACCGGCGACAACCTGGCCCACATGGACTCGGTGCCCGTGCTGGTCGACGCCCTCGGCGGGCTGCTCGACGTGCCCGGCGTGTTCGTCCTCGGGTCCAACGACTACTTCGCACCGACCACACGCAACCCCGTGCGCTACCTGCTTCCCGACGACGGCAAGCGCAACACCCACACCCCGCAACTGCCGTGGCGCGACCTGCGCGACCGGTTCCGGCAACGCGGCTGGCTCGACCTGACCAACCGCCGGGACACGTTGAAGGTCGGCGGCGTCCGGTTCGCGTTCGCCGGCGTCGACGATCCCCACCTCCGGTACGACGACCTGGCGGCTGTCGCGGGCCCGGCCGACGAGGCCGCCGATGTCCGGGTCGGCGTTGCCCACGCGCCGTACCTCAGGGTCCTCGACGCCTTCGCTCGCGACGGCTACGAGGCGATCTTCGCCGGCCACACCCACGGCGGGCAGCTGTGCCTGCCCTGGAAGGGGGCGATCGTCACCAACTGCGACCTGGACACGGGACGGGCCAAAGGCCTGCACCGGCACCCGGCGGACTCGGCACCCGGTGACCCGGCGTCGTCGTGGCTGCACGTCTCCGCGGGCCTGGGTACGTCGCCGTACGCGCCGGTCCGGTTCTGGTGCCGCCCCGAGGCGACCCTGCTGACGCTCACCGCGCGCTGAGTCCTCGACGAGAGGCGGCTCGCCAGTCAGCGCGTCGAGGCCGCCTTCCGCGGCTTGGCGTCCGCAGACTTGGCAGGCTTGGCCTTGCGCGACGCGCCGTCAGCGGGCTTCGCCTTGCTCGCCGTCCCGTCCGGAACCGTGCCACCCGCGGTCAGGCGGTACGCCTGCGCCAGGTCGCGCAGGAGCTCGGCCTTCTCCGTCGCCCGGAGTGCAGTCCTCATGTTCGAGTCGGCCTGGTCCTTGATCGCGGTGAACAGCGCTTCCTGCGCCTCACGCTTCGCCTCGTTCTGCATCCCATGTCTCCCTCATCCGGCGCCGACCTGATGCCGGCGTCGTCGCGAGAAGTACCCCGACGTCTCGACTTGAGTCCTTCCTTCCTGGCCGGGCCGCCGCCTGCAGCGAAGTGGCGGTGAGGTCGAAGGACGGAATGAAACCGCGGATGCAGGGAACACAAGGTCCTGCGTGGTCCATCGCGCAGCCACTAGCCGGCTGGGTAGGCTCAGGCACCCAGACCGAACCGATACACCCAGGGAGCCCCATGAAGAAGGATGAACTCGTCCAGGCCATCGCTGAGTCCGCCGACATCAGCAAGCCCGACGCCGAACGTGCCCTCAAAGCCGTCGTGGACACCGTGACCAGCAGTGTCGCGTCCGGCCAGAAGATCCAGATCCCTGGCCTGGGCACCTTCGAGGCCCGCGAGCGCAGCGCCCGTGAGGGCCGGAACCCGCAGACCGGCGAGACGATCCAGATCGCCGCGACCACAGCTCCCGGCTTCAAGGCCGCCACCGCCTTCAAGCAGGCGGTCGCCGGCGAGTGACCAGCGGTCCCGCTATCGCAGGCGGGACGGCTTGATCGCTGCGGTGACGGCGGCCGTGTAGGCCTGATAACCCTCACTGTCGGGGTGGAACGCGCCTGGCTCGGACGGGCCGAGGATCCAGGGATCCGGCGCGTTCACCCCGTGCCCGAGGAACCGTTTGGTCACGTCCACGAACTGGAAGCCGTGCTCGGCGGCCGCTTGGGCGATGACTTCGTTGAGCAGGTCCGCCCCGCCGTTCAGGGCCTCTTGCTCGGCGACGGACGCGCCGAGGAACGGCCCGTACTCGGGTGAGAAGAGCCGCGGGTAGCCGGTGACGACCACGTGTGCCCCGGGAGCTCTCGCCGACACCTGCGTGTAGACCGTGTCGAGGAGCCCCGGTAGGACCTGCGTGACCGTCGCGCGCGTCGCGGCGAGGGCGCCGGTGCACTGCGCGTCCGACCCGCCCAGGCAGGCGCCGACCGCGGCCGACCAGCCGACGTCGTTGCCACCGATGCTGATCGTCACCAGGTCGGTGCCCTCGTCGAGGGCAGCCAGCTGCCCGCCCGCAACCAGGCTTTCGGTCGACGCTCCCGCGCAGGCGACGAGCTCATCGAGGTCGATCTTCATCCGGCCGTCGAGCTGCACGGCGTAGGCAGCCTGCGAGCGGCCGCACGCCCCGTCGTAGGGCGGTACACCGTACCCGGAGGCGTAGGAGTCACCGAGCGCGTCGTACTCGACGGGCTGCCGTGGCTCGGCCGAGGCAGCGGTGGCCGCGAGCACGGCGGGGGCGATCATCGCCAGAGCAGTGAGTGCGGACCGTGCGGTGCGAAAGGGCCGGGTCATGTCGAGGAACCTAACGTGAGGGCGACCGGCCGACAAGGGATCGGATCCGGTCGGCCAACGCGACCATGTCGACCGGCTCGGCGGTGTCCACCTCGACCAGTGGACCGACACCGAGCGGGGCCACCTCCGAACCCCAGAGCTCGTCCTCGGTGCGGAGCGCATCCAGGTGGCGCGGGTCCCGGACGCGTCGGAGGTAGCGGGCGCGCGCCACGTCGATGTCGATCCGGCAGCGGAGCTCGACGAACGGTCCAGGGAGCTCTCGGACAAGGGGGAGCGCGTAAGGGAACCAGGTGCTGTCGATCACGGCTCCGGGACAGCCCTGGGCGATCCGCAGGACCACAGCCACCGCGGCAGCGCCCAGCGCACGTGAGTCCTCGACGGTCCGCGGCGGTCCGATCGAGTCCATCAGCGCTTCCTTGACCACGTCCTTGGCCAGGTAGACGGTTCCCAGCTCGGCGGCGAGCGGGCGTGCCAGCGTCGTCTTGCCGGAACCGGGCCATCCGCCCACCAGCACGAAACCGTTGATTGCGTTCACCTTCCTCCGCTGCCGGCCGGCCCACGGGTACCCTCGAGAACACCATGGAGGAGAACAAGGCACGCCGCGTCGTCGACGCCCTGCGCGATCGTGGCACGGATGCGCACCTGGCTCGAGTCGCCGTCTACCAGTTCGGGGTCAGCATCAAGCTTCCCGACGGGCGTGAGGCGACCTGGGACTCCGACGGCACCGCCGCACTCGAGGCGCAGGTGATGCGCAACGGCGTGCTGGTCGGGTACGTCCCGTCGATCGAGGGCTCCGACAGCTACACCGAGGAGCAGATCATCGACACGATCCTGCGGACCGACTACGACAAGCCGATCGCGACGCAGCGGCGGACGACGCCTCCGCCCGCGCCGGCCCTGCCCAGGAAGGGCGGCCTCTTCCGCCGGTTCAGGGACGGCTTCCGCTACCACTGACGGCATCTTCGGCCACTTCCAACCTACGATGGTCGGGTGCCCTCCGCGACGCGTCCCCGGCGGATCCTGGTCTACGGGGTGACCGGTTCCGGCAAGACCGTGGCGGCACAACGCATCGCCGCGCGCAACGGCCTCCCCTTGGTGCTCGCCGACGAGCTGACCTGGCAACCGGGATGGGTGCCGGTCCCCGAACAGGAACAGCGCGAGCTGTTCGCGACGGTGGCCGCGGAGGACCGCTGGGTCCTGGACAGCGCGTACGGCGCGTGGCTCGATGTCGTCCTGCCGCGAGCGGAGCTGATCGTCGCTCTCGACTACCCGCGATGGTTCTCGCTCCAGCGGCTGACGAGGAGGACCCTGATCCGGTCGATCGACAAGAAGCCGATCTGCAACGGGAACACGGAGTCCCTTCGCGGGATCTTCGGTGAGGACTCCATCATCCGCTGGCACTTCCGGTCCTTCGCCCGGAAGCGACAACGGATGCGGCAGTGGGCCGCGGCCGACGATGGTCCACCCGTCCTCCTCTTCAGTCGACCGAAGGACCTCGAACGGTGGATCAGCCGGTCGAGGCGTGGTCCCCGATTCGTCGCCGGAGTACTGCTCCGGTAGACTCCCCACGCCGTCGAAGGCGCTCGGGCTGTGGCGCAGTTTGGTAGCGCGCGTCGTTCGGGACGACGAGGCCGCAGGTTCAAATCCTGTCAGCCCGACGAGAGTGTGGCCCGGTCCGCTTCGGACCGGGCCACACCCATCTGCGGCCGTCGGCGTCTGGCACACTTCGGCGCATGGGTCACAAGCCAACCGACAGCGAGAAGAACGAGCCGTCTCTCGAGCTGCCGTCGCTGAGCTTGCCCCGCCTCGGCCGTCGTCGCAGCCGGCAGAACGGCGACAGCGACACCCCGGTCCAGGAGCCCACTCCGGAACCGCCCGCGCACCGCGTGGCCGACGACGGCACGGGTGGCTTCAGCCTGCCGGCCGTCCCGGCCCGGGTGGCCGCGGTGGTGACCGGTGTGGTCGTCGGCCTGTTCGGCGTCGCGGCAACCTCCTTGGCCCTGGCCGGTTGCGAGGCGATGACCGGCACCAGCTCGTGCGGTGGTCCCGGGTTCTTCCTGCTGGTCGCGATCCTGGCTGTGATGGTGCTGCTCGGAACGGCTCTGCTGAAGGCCTGGAAGGTCGCGGACGCCGGCAGCACGAGCTTCCTCGCCGTCGGCGTGCTCACCGTGGTCGTGCTCCTGGTGCTGCTCGACCTCGTCTTCTCGGCATGGATGTTCCTGGTGGTCCCGTTGCTGACCGGCGCGGCGTACGCCCTGGCGCACTGGGTGACCACCCGCTTCGGGGACGAGGCGCCGGGCCCTCCCGAACGCTGAGGGCTGTCAGCGGATCAGGTCGGCGGCGACCAGCCGACGGTCGGGGCAGGCACCAGCGCGCGCCGTGCCTCCTCGACGCTGACCGGGAGCTCGAAGGTCGCGTGCCCCGACTGGGCACGACGTTGAGGCGAGTGTCAGGGCGCCGAGGCATCCAGCATCGTCAGCGTGGTGCAGTTCGGGGTTCGCGATGATCCCGCGCGGCCGGTTGCGCACCTCGCGCCCACGGCGCCAGGGTCGGCTTGCGCCGGCTCACCGGCGTGCGGACCTGCCCAGCGCCACCAGCTCGGCTATCTGCACGGTGTTGAGTGCAGCGCCCTTGCGGAGGTTGTCGTTGCTGATGAACAGGGCCAGGCCGCGTTCGTCATCGACGCCCGGGTCCTGTCGGATCCGGCCGACGTAGCTCGGGTCCTGTCCGGCGGCCTGCAACGGGGTCGGGATCTCGGTCAGCGTCACGCCGGGCGCGTCGGCGAGCAGCTCGGTGGCCCGCTTCGCCGACAGCGGTCGCGCGAACTCCGCGTTGACCGCCAGCGAGTGCCCGGTGAAGACCGGGACCCGGACGCAGATGCCGGAGACCTTGAGCTCGGGGATCCCGAGGATCTTGCGGCTCTCGTTGCGGAGCTTCTGCTCCTCGTCGGTCTCGCCGGTGCCGTCGTCGACCAGCGACCCCGCCATCGGGAGCACGTTGAACGCGATCGTGCGGGCGTACTTGTGGGGGGCGGGGAAGTCGATCGCGGACCCGTCCTGGGTCAGCTCCGCACCGCGGCCGTCGGCGGCGCGGACCTGCTGGTCGAGCTCCTCCACACCGGCGACGCCGCTGCCGGACACCGCCTGGTAGGTGCTCGCCACCAGCCGCACCAGGCCGGCCTCGTCGTGCAGCGGCTTGAGCACCGGCATCGCGGCCATCGTGGTGCAGTTCGGGTTCGCGATGATGCCCTTGCCGGCCCGCTCGATGTCACCGGGGTTGACCTCGCTGACCACCAGCGGCACGTCGGGGTCCATCCGCCAGGCCGAGGAGTTGTCGACGACGATCGCGCCGGCGTCCGCGAACTTCGGGGCGAGCTGGCGGGAGGTGGACGCACCGGCCGAGAACAGGGCGATGTCGAGGCCGGTCGGGTCCGCGGTCGCGGCGTCCTCGACCACGATCTGCTCGTCCCCCCAGGGCAGGGTGGTCCCGGCGGAGCGCGCGGAGGCGAAGAACCGGACCTCCGAGGCCGGGAAGCCACGCTCCTGCAGGATCTCGCGCATCACCGTGCCGACCTGGCCGGTGGCGCCGACGATGCCGATCCGGACGCCGGCCCGGTCGCTGCCGCGCGTCATCGGCCGGTCCCCCCGTAGACGACCGCCTCGACCTCGTCGGAGTCGAGGTCGAACGCGCTGTGCGCCGCGCTGACCGCGTCGTCGACCTGTGCCTGGTCGACGATCACCGAGATCCGGATCTCCGAGGTGGAGATCATCTCGATGTTGACTCCCGCGGATGCCAGCGCGGCGAAGAACTTCGCCGTCACCCCGGGGTGCGAGCGCATCCCGGCCCCGATCAGCGACACCTTGCCGATCTGGTCGTCGTAGAGCAGGGAGTCGTAGCCGACCTCGTCCTGGATCCGGGCCAGCGACGTCATCGCGCTCTGTCCGTCCTCACGCGGGAGGGTGAAGGAGATGTCGGTCAGGTTCGTGGCCGCCGCGGACACGTTCTGCACGATCATGTCCAGGTTGACCTGGGCATCCGACAGGGCCTCGAAGATCCGCGCGGCCTCGCCGACCTTGTCGGGCACACCGACGACCGTGATCTTGGCCTCGCTCCGGTCGTGCGCGACGCCGGCGATGATGGCCTGTTCCATGTCTTGTGTCCCTACCTCGTCGTCTGCGATCCAGGTGCCGGTCTTCTGGCTGAACGAGGACCGCACGTGGATCGGCATCTGGTACCGGCGGGCGTACTCCACGCACCGCAGGTGAAGGATCTTCGCTCCGCACGCGGCCATCTCCAGCATCTCCTCGTAGGAGATCCGGTCGCGCTTGCGCGCCGACGGCACGATCCGCGGGTCGGCGGTGAACACGCCGTCCACGTCGCTGTAGATCTCGCACACGTCGGCGTGCAAGGCGGCGGCCAGCGCGACCGCGGTGGTGTCCGACCCGCCGCGGCCGAGCGTGGTGATGTCCTTGGTGTCCTGGCTGACGCCCTGGAAGCCGGCGACGATCGCGACCGCGCCGAGCTCGAGCGCACGCTCGAGGCGGCTCGGCGTCACGTCGATGATCTTCGCCTTGCCGTGCGCGCCGTCGGTGATCACCCCGGCCTGGCTGCCGGTGTAGGAGCGCGCCTCCTGGCCGAGGTTGCCGATTGCCATCGCGAGCAGCGCCATCGAGATCCGCTCACCGGCGGTCAGCAGCATGTCGAGCTCGCGTCCGGTCGGCAGCGGCGAGACCTGCTGGGCGAGGTCGATCAGCTCGTCGGTGGTGTCGCCCATCGCCGAGACCACGACCACGACGTCGTTGCCGGCCCGTTTCGCCTCGACGATCCGCTGCGCCACCCGCTTGATGCCCTCGGCATCGGCCACGGAGGAGCCGCCGTACTTCTGCACGACAATGCCCACGGTTCTCCTCGAGACTGGTTGGTTTCGGACGGGGGCGATTCTACCGGCGGACCCGTCCGGTCCCGGTCGCCCGCCGCATCACAAGACGGCACCGCCGCGCGGTTGCGGCCGGAAGATTTCCGGTGTCAGCGGCGGTGAGGCCGGTCAGGGCTCAAGGATTTGCGGACTCGAGCAGGGCGTCGGCGGCGGCCACCTGGTCCTGCTCGCTCTCGAACTCCGCGTCGAGCCGGTCGTGCGCGACCACCGACTGCAGGGCCCGGAGCGCGCTGCTGGCCTCGTTCCCCCAGGAGGAGACGTAGGAGAACTGCCACCACCACAACGCCTCGCTGACCCGGCCGGCCCGGAAGTGGCGCAGTCCGTGCGCCAGCGCGCTGGCGATGCTGGTCAGGTCGTCGGACAGCAGCGAGGAGACCATCTCGGGCGGGTCGACGTACGGGTCGAACACCTCGCTGTAGGCGTCGACTCCCTCGAGCAGCACCGCGAGCCGCAGCCGCATCGTGTCGAGGTCGGGGTCAGGCCCCGCGTCGGGCTCATACTTCTCCACCGGGGTGAAGTCGGTGTGCACGCCGAGCCGGCCCCCCGCCAGCAGCACCTGGCTGACCTCGAGCAGCAGCAGCGAGACGGCGCGGCCCCCGGTCGCCTCACCGCGGGCGATCGCCTGCAGCGCGAGCAGGAAGCTCTCGACCTGGTCGGCGATCTGCTGGGCGAAGTCCTCGAGGTCGCTGTGCACCACCGGGTCGTCGGACGTGTCGGGTGCCGGAGTCTTCTCACTCATCGACGGCACGTCTCCCTTCGAATGCCCTGCCCAAGGTCACCTCGTCGGCGTACTCGAGGTCACCACCTACAGGCAGTCCACTAGCAAGTCGCGTCACGCGCAAGCCCATCGGCCTGAGCAGCCGGGTGAGATAGGTCGCCGTCGCCTCTCCCTCGAGGTTCGGGTCGGTGGCCAGGATCACCTCGGTGACCACCCCGTCGGCCAGCCGGGTCATCAGCTCACGGATTCGCAGGTCGTCGGGCCCGATGCCCTCGATCGGCGAGATCGCACCGCCGAGGACGTGGTAGCGGCCACGGAACTCGCGGGTACGCTCGATCGCGACCACGTCCTTGGACTCCTCGACGACGCAGATCACCGCCGGGTCGCGACGGTGGTCCCGGCAGATCCGGCAGGTCTCCTCCTCGGCGACGTTGCCGCAGACCGCGCAGAACTTCACCCGGTCCTTCACCTCGATGAGGACCTGGGCCAGCCGGCGTACGTCGACGGGGTCGGTCTGCAGGATGTGGAACGCGATGCGCTGGGCGCTCTTCGGGCCGACACCCGGCAGCCGTCCGAGCTCGTCGATCAGGTCTTGGACGACGCCTTCGTACAACGGAGGTCTCTTCTCCTACTCAAGGGATGGCGGTGCGGGAGGCTCTAGAAGCCCAGCTGGCCGCCTGCCCCGGGCGTGTCTCCCTCGAGTCCGCCGGCGAGCGGGCCGAGCTTCTCCGAGGCAAGCGCGTCGGCCTTGGCCTTCGCGTCCCGGTAGGCCGCGACGATCAGGTCCTCGAGGTCCTCGGTCTCCTCAGGGTCGAAGGAGCCCTTCCGGATCTTCACCCCGACCAGGTCGCCGGTGCCGGTGACGGTGACCGTGACCAGGCCGTCGCCCACGGTGCCGTCGACGGTGGTGTCGGCGAGCTCCTGCTGGGCGCTCATCATCTGCTCCTGCATCTGCTGCGCCTGCTGGAGGAGTGCGTTCATGTCGAAGCCGCCCTCGCCGAACGGGTTGCCTTCAGTCATCTCTGGTCTCTTTCGTCTCGGTCCTGCCGGGTCCGGGTGTGTTGCCCGGCCGGTTCTTGCTGTCCCGTGCGGGTCAGTCGTGCTTGATCTCCTCGATGACGCGGGCACCGAGCTCACGCTCGAGCAGCGCCGCCCCACCGAGCCCGTGGTCGTCGGCGTCCGGGTCGTCGCGATGCGCGTCCTCGTCGGAGACCGATGGCTGCTTCGGTCCGCCGGGCCCGGTGGCCCGGGTGGGCTGGATGGAGCCGCGGGCGTTGGCGATCACCGCGGGGTCCACCGGCTGCCGGGCCGGCTCGGGAGACGGCTCGGGGGCCGCGCTGGCCTCGGGTCCGCCGGTTGCCCAGTCCGGGGGCGGTGTGGAGTCCGGAGGGGCGGCCGCGGGCGCCGCGGGCGCGGTCGGTGGCACCGGGCCGTCGGAGACCGCCGACTTGGTAATCCGCGGCGCCGCGTCGGGTTCTGCGCCGGGTTGCGCGGACGGGTCGACGATGGTCTCCACGCGCCAGTCCTGCCCGATCACGTCGATCGCCGCCTGCCGCAGGATCTCGTCGCTCCCGCTGCGCAGGAACGAGTCGCGGGCGCCGGCGTTCAGCAGCGCGATCGTCAGCGTCCGGTCGTCGACCGCCGCGACCTGGGCGTTCTGGCTCAGCATGATCCAGGTGAACCGCCGCTTCAGCTTCACCGACTCGAGCAGGTCGGGCCACAGTCGGCGTACGTCGACCAGCGACAGCCCACCGGACGGCGCCGGGGTCTCGGCCGCCGGCGGGGCGTCGGCCGGCGCGGACTCGGCCGGCGGCTGCGCTGGCGTCGGTTGCTCCGGTGGCGCTTCACCCTGCGCCACCTGGCCCGCCGGCTGCGTCTCGGGTGCCTTGACCGGCTCGGCCGGCCGCTGCTCGGGCTGCTGGGGGGCAGGCGTCGGCGCCAGGTCCCGGGGCTCGGCCGTCATGAACGACCGGTCCTGGGGCGTGGGCGTTGCCGCCGGCGCAGAGGGAGCGGCCGCACGGGTCGGCGGTGCCTCCCGGGCAGCGGCCGGGCGGCCGACGTGCTGCTCGGTGGACGGCGCGCCACCCTCGATCGAGATCCGCTTCTCGATCCGGTCCAGCCGCGCGAGCAGACCCTCGGTGGAGTCGTCCGCGCCGGGCAGCAGGACTCGCGCGCAGATCAGCTCGAGGAGCAGCCGGGGAGCGGTGGCGCCGCGCATCTCGGTGAGCCCGGAAGCGACCAGGTCCGCCGCGCGGCTGAGCTCGGAGCGGCCGAACCTGGCCGCCTGGGCGACCAGGCGCTCGCCCTGGTCCTCCGGTACGTCGATCAGGCCCGTCGCCGGGGCATCGGGGACCTGGGAGATG
>JAICRS010000138.1 GCA_025966335.1 Nocardioidaceae bacterium | reverse complement strand
TCCAGATCACGGTGTTGCCCATCAGCGCCGGCGCCGTCGGCAGGTTGCCGGCGATGGCGGTGAAGTTGAACGGCGTGATGGCGTAGACGAAGCCCTCGAGCGGCCGGTGGTCGGTGCGGTTCCACACACCGCGCGAGTTCGCGATCGGCTGCTCGGCCAGGATCGTCTTGGCGTAGTGCACGTTGAACCGCCAGAAGTCGATCAACTCACAGGCGGCGTCGATCTCGGCCTGCCAGGCGGTCTTCGACTGACCGAGCATGGTTGCCGCGTTCAGTCGCTGGCGCCACGGACCGGCGAGCAGGTCGGCCGCCTTGAGCAGGATCGCCGCGCGCTCGTCGAACGGCATCGCCCGCCAGCCGGGCGCCGCGTCCGCCGCCGCCCGGACGGCGGCCTTCGCGTCGGCCTGGGTGGCGTTCTTCAGCACACCGAGCACGTGCTGGTGGTTGTGCGGCTGGACCACGGGGATCTCCGCGCCGCCACCCATCTTCTTCTTGCCGCCGATGGTGGCGGTGAGGTCGTGCTGCTTGCGCTGCAGCCGGCCCAGCTCGGCCTCCAGAGCGGCTCGCTCAGGGCTGTCCGGGGCATAGTTCAGGTTCGGCTCGTTGACCGGAGCCGGTACGGAGGTGATCGCGTCCATGACCCCGATCGTGTCAGAAGCCGGGGGTTACCCCAAAGTCACCTCAGCGTCGCTCCGGTCACGCACCGAGCAGGTCGTCGATCTCCTGCCTCGCGAACCAGCCCAGCTCGTGCTCGAGACAGCGCTCGACGACCGCGGATGCCCCCGCGTCGCCGGCCGCCGCGTCGACCCAGGCATCCCGTGCAGCCGCCACGTCCGCCTCGGCCTGGACGCTGTCCACGTGGACCGCGGCGATCGTGCGGGCCGCCACCACGTCCGGCACCGCGACCAGGGTCGGGTCGTCGTCCGTCTCCACGGGAACGACGCGGACACCGTCGACGACGACCACGACCCTGCGCGGCCGGTCCGTGCCGGCCAGCAGCCCGACCGAGTCCTGCGCAGCCGACGACATCGCGGCGTACTCCCATTCCTCCTCCCCGCCCTCGGGCCAGGCCGTTCGCAGCGCCTCGGTCACCGCGTGCCCACGCAGCGGCGCCGCCCCGACCGCACCGGACGCGACGACGTCGGCCAACCGGCTCAAGGTGCTCGGCAGGTAGACCCGGGCACCGCTCATCGCGGCTTCCGTCCCCGCGGTGCGCGCGGCCGGTTCTCGCTGGCGCTGTCGACCAGCTCCGTGAGCGCGTCCTCGAGGCACTGGCCGAGCACGTGCACGTCGGGCAGCGCGTCGCGGTCCGCGTTGACCCCGAAGTAGACGCCGCCGTCGTACGACGTCACCCCGACCGCCAGCGCGTGCCCCGGCAGCAGCGGCTGGACCGGGTAGCTCTCCAGCATCATCGCCCCGGCGGCGTAGAGCGGGAACTGCGGTCCGGGAACGTTGGTGATCACCAGGTTGAAGCCGCGGCGCGACTGGGCCGCCGCGACCCGGCCGCCGAGGGCATGGAACGTCGTCGGCGCGAAACCGGCGACCCCGGCGAGGCGGTCGGCCGCTACCGCGCGCCCGGTGTCCTTGTGCGCCTTGAGCGCGTACGACACCTGGTGCAGCCGGACCACCGGGCTGGCCTCGCCGATCGGCAGGTTCAGCAGGTGGCCGGCGACCTGGCTGCCGAGCGAGGTGGGCTCGAGCTCGGAGTCGATCACGCTCATCGGGACCATCGCCTTCAGGCTCCGGCTGCCGGAGACCGACTCGGCTCGGGTCATCAGCCAGGCACGCATCGCGCCGGTGATCGTCGCGAGGATCACGTCGTTGACGGTGCCACCGTGCACGTTGCGCACGCGGCGGTAGTCCTCGAGCCGGGTGCTCACGGTCACGAACCGACGCTGCTCGGACAGCTCGGTGTTGATCGGCGACTCCGGGCTCGACCGTCGGTTGGACAGCGCACCGGCCACCGCCAGTGCCCGCCGGCCGACGGCTTCCCCGACGCGGGCCAGGCTCTCGGCGTTCCCGCGCAGCGTGGTGACCGCCAGGCCCGGGTGGCGCAGCGACTCGCGGACCGCCTCTGCCACCAGCGCCGGCTGCCCCGGCTCCCGTCGCGGACGCCAGTCGTCATGCAACGTCTCCCTCGGAACCGGGTCCACATCGAGGATGACCTGGCCCAGGTCGACGGTGGAGATCCCGTCGACGAGTATCTGGTGCGCCTTGGACAGCAGCGCGAACCGCCGGTCGCCGTCGTCACCGAGCCCTTCGACGAGGTAGACCTCCCACAGCGGCCGGTTACGGTCGAGTGGTCGGGACATGATCCGGGCCACCAGGTCACGCAGCTGCGCCATCGAGCCGGGGCGCGGAAGCGCGGACCGCCGTACGTGGAAGGTGAGGTCGAAGTCGTCGTCGTCGACCCAGACCGGGTTCGCCAACCGGCCGGGCACGGTTCGGATCCGCTGCCGGTACCGGGGTACGAACGCGATCCGGTCCGCGATCAGTCCGACCAGCTTCTCGTAGTCGAAGCCGTCGGCGGCGCTCTCGAAGATCTCCAGGGTCGCGTTGTGCATGGGCGCGCTCGCCGACTCGCCGGCCAGGAGGGCCATGTCCATCGGTCGAAGCCGCTCGTTCATGGGTCCTCTTCCGGGCCGGCGCCAGCCGACCTGCTCGATCGTGTCCTTGGCTGTCATGGGATTCTGGCAGAGGAACACCCAGCCCCTCGGGGCAGCACCCAATGGAGGAGAAACCACCGATGCGCAGGGCACTTGCAGGCACGGCCGTCGCCATCCTCGTCCTGACCGGCTGCGGCAGCACCGGAGCAGGCGGCGACGCCACCGACACCAGCGAGCTCGAGGAGAGCGCCGCGTCGAGCCCGGCCGCGACCGAGGAGCCGACCCAGGAACCCAGCACCGAGCCCAGCCCGCAGCCGAGCGCGCAGCCCTCCGACGACGACGCGATCGAGGTCGAGATCGAGGGTGACCAGATCTCGCCCAACGGCAAGCGGGTCAAGGTCGACGTCGGCGAGCCCGTCACGCTCGAGGTCGAGTCCGACCGGCCTGGCGAGTTCCACGTCCACTCCACCCCCGAGCAGGAGATCGCGTTCGGCAAGGGTGAGACCACGCTGGAGATCACCATCGACACGCCCGGCGTCGTCGACGTCGAGGAGCACGACGCGGGCATCGTGGTGCTCCAGCTCGAGGTCGGCTGACCATGGTCTTCGCCCATGGGATCGGTGGCGCCAAGGACCTGCCGATCCCGGCCGAGTACGCCATCGCGGGCGCCGGTGCGGCGCTCGCCGTCTCGTTCATCGTCCTCGCACTGGCCTGGCGGACACCGCGTTTTGACGCGGCCACGTCCGGCCGGCCGGTGCCGGCCCGACTGGCGGCGCTGGTCGACCACCCGGCCTTCGGCATCGTGCTCCGGCTGCTCGGGTTCATGTTCTTCGCGTACGTCGTGTGGGCAGCCGTGTTCGGGCCGGACCTGTTGACCAACCCCACGTTCGGGGTGGTCTACGTGCTGCTCTGGGTCGGCATCGTGCCTGCCTCACTGCTGTTCGGGCCGTTCTACAAGGCGATCAGCCCGATCCGAACCATCAACCTCGTCTTCGCGAGGCTGACCGGCGGTGACCCCGAGCGCGGCGTGTTCCAGCTGCCGGGGTGGGTCGGCTACTGGCCGGCGGCGGTCGGGCTCTTCGCGTTCGTGTGGCTCGAGCTGATCTACCCCGAGTCGACGTACCTGTCCCCGATCCGGCTGTGGTTCGCCGTCTACATCGCGGTGCTGCTGGTCGGGAGTGCGCTGTTCGGCAGCAGCTGGTTCGCCCGGGCGGACCCGTTCGAGGTCTACTCCACGCTGGTCGGGCACCTCTCGGTCTTCGGGCGGCGCGCCGACGGCACCCTGGTCTTCCGGAGCCCGCTCGGCAACCTGGACGGAGTGCTCGCCGCTCCCGGACTGGTCGCGGTGGTCTCCGTGCTGTTCGGCAGCACCGCCTTCGACAGCTTCAAGGACTCCAACTTCTGGCTGCGCTACACGCAGGCCACCGACCTGAACGTCCCGCTGCTCAACACGCTGATGATGCTGGCGTTCTGCGCGGTGGTGGCTCTCAGCTTCGCGGCTGCCACCATGGCCACCGGTGTCGACCCCGAGGTACGAAGGGTCCACCTGCCCGACCTGTTCGCGCACTCGGTCGTGCCGATCATCGTCGGTTACATGGTCGCCCACTACCTGAGCTACTTCGTGGAGACCGGCCAGCAGACGCTCGTCCAGCTCAGCGACCCCATGGGCACGGGCGCGAACCTGCTCGGCACCGCCGACTGGGAGGTCAGCTACTGGCTGTCGACCCATCCGACCTTCCTGGCGGTCACCAAGGTGCTCGCCGTGGTGACCGGCCACATCCTCGGCGTGATCGCGGCACACGACCGGGCGACCAGGCTCCTCCCGCGCCGGCACCAGCTCACCGGGCAGCTGCCGTTGCTGTTCGTGATGGTCTTCTACACGGTCAGCGGCCTGTACCTGCTGTTCAGCGGCTGACCCGGCCGCTGCGCCGGAGCCGGCGGCGAGGCCCGGTCCGCCCTGCAGCCGGAGTCCCGGCCACGGCGTCGGCGAGCGCTCCCACGGCCCGCCGCAGCGGTGCGTCGCCCAGCTCCACGAGGGCCTTGCCCGCCACCAGGGCCCGGTCGGCGGCCGCCCTGTCGTCGGGCAGGAAGTGCACGCTCCGCGGCGTCACGAACCCTTCGATCATCGCCCGCACCTCCTTCTCCCCCCAGCCCAGCGAGGGCCGGGCGCGGTTCACGGCAACGCGCAGGGAAGATCCGGGAACGGCCTCGAGGAGGTCGACCAGCCCGCGTGCCAGCCTGGCCAGACCGACCGGGTCGGCGGAGCCCACCACGAGGATCTCGTCGGCCTGTTCCAGCGAGGCCAGCGTCATCGCGTTGCGTTGCGGAGCACCGCTTCCGAAGGAGGCACGGGCGTCCTCCTCCAGGCAGAACGACGTGTCCAGCACGACGTACCGTGCCAGCGTCCGGGCCTGGTCCAACAGCTGCTCGAACGCCGTGTCCCGGACCTCGGTCCAGCGGTCGGCACGGGGAAGGCCGGTCAGCAGCCGCAGGTAGGGGTTCACCGCCCGGGCCAGCGCGCCGAGCCGTGCAAGGTCCAGCTGGCCGGCGTTGGCCATCCGCGACGCCGCCAGCAGCCCCGACATCTCGTCCAGGACGCCGAGGTGCTGGGCGACCGCTCCGCCGTAGCCGTCGACGTCGAGCAGGAACGTCTGCAGGTCGCGTGCCGCCAGCTCGGCGGCAAGGTTCACCGCGACGGTGGTCCGCCCCGGGGCCCCGGCCGGTCCCCAGACGGCGATCGTCCTGGCGGTGCCGACCTCGCGCTCCGACGTACCTCCCGGGTCGTCGACCGGCGCGGGGGCCGCCGGCCCGGAGTCCTCGGCGGCCGAGACGACGGTGCCGGCCAGGCTGCTCAGATCGGTGCTGTCGAGCACGTGCCGGACCCCCAGACGGCGCAGCCGGGCCTCCTCGCCGTCCCCCAGGTCGACCGGCTCGGCGACGAGAACCAACCCGACGCCGGAGCGTCGCAGCAGCTCGACACTGTCCCCGTCGAGGCCGGGCAGGGCGTGTGCCAGCAGCGCGACGCCGGCCTGGCCCGTGGTGGCGGTCGCCAGCAGGTCGTTGAGGTCGACGCAGCGCTTGAGCAGCACGATGCCGGGCCCGGCGGTCGCGAGGTGCTGCAACGCAGCGGCCTCCCAGCCGGCTCCGCCCGCCGCGACGAGGACCGGGATCCGACCGTTGACCGACATCTCAGCCCTGCTTCGTGATCACGACCGCGCCGGTCGACGCCGTCGCCAGCGCGTCCCCGAGGTCGCGCTGCTGGTCCGGGCCGATGCCGATGATCACCTGCCGGGTCGCGCTCGGTCCGAGCGCGCTTCCGGACCGCGGAGCGGCCACGACGACCACGTCGTCGAACACCAGGACGGCGCCCGGCTCCGTCCCGGACGACGCCTCCTGGGTCACCCAGACGTCGACCACTGACCCCGCGCGCACGGTCGCGGGCACGGCCTCGGCGGCCACGGCCACCGGCACCTCGACCAGGGTCGCCGCCCCGGCGGTTCCCAGCGCAGCCCGAGGCAACAGCTCGCCTGCCCCGACGTCGCGCAGCAAGGTTGCGTTCCGGGGAAGCGGAGACTCTGCGGACAGGTAGCGGTCGGCCTCCGCCGCATCGGCGAACCGGACGTCACTGGCCGCGAGGTCGCCCGAGCCCAGCGTCGCACCACGCGGCAGGTCCGTTCTCAGCGTCCACACCGACACCGTGTCGTCGGCACCGCCGACGAACCTGACACCGAGCAGGACCGACACCGCGACGATCACGAGGCCCACGACCAGACGCGGGTCGCGCCAGCTCGCCGCCGCCGAGCGGCGGGCAGCGGGACTCGCGACAGGCTGACCGGGCGGGAGGCGGGTCTGGGTGCTCACCGGGACATCATGGCCTTTCCGGGCGGATTCCGACACGGTTGTCCACAGGCAAACGGAGGCAACTGGTCGAGAACGACATCAACTCGTGGCAGAGTGGTGCCATGGCCGGTCCTGCCAGCACCCCCCGTTTCCTGACCCTCGCCGACGTGGCGGAGATCCTGAACACCTCGACCGCCCAGGTCTACGCACTGGTCCGACGCCAAGAGCTGCCGGCAATCAAGATCGGCGGCCGCGGTCAGTACCGGGTCGAGGCGAGCCGGCTCGAGGAGTTCATCGAGCGGTCCTACCAGCAGACCGCGAGCTACCTCGATGACCACCCGTTCGTCGAGAGCGCTGTCGTCGACGCGGATCCCGACGCCCACTAGCCGCCTGTCCTGCGCACCGCCGACACCATCGACAACGGCAGCACGTCGCCGGCCCGGTCGACCAGCTCGACGAAGTCCGCCCCCACCCGACCCAGTCTTCCGGCGCTCTGCGTGCCGTCCGAGTGGTGCACGGTCACCACGGCCTGGGCGTCGGCCAACCCGCGCAGCGCGGAGCGGAGGGGCAACCGGCCGGCCACCGGCCGCGCCCGCTCGTTGACGGCACGCTCGGAGAGCCCGGAGACCTGGGTGACGGCATCCAGGCAGACCACCCACTCCTGACCCAGGGTCGGGGTCTCCAGCAGCAGCCATCCCTTGCCGGCCCGGGTCAGCGCGCCCTCCAGCGTTCCCACCCCGGACACCGACAGGCGAAGCTGTGACCCCACCGACGCGTGCACCCGTGCCTCGAAGCTGACCGTGGAGTACTCCGAACGGCTCCGGTCGGCGAGCTCACCGTCCCGGTCCGCGAGGTGCATGCCTTCCGCCTGCTGCTCGAGATCCTCGAAGAGCTGGACCAGCCTGTCGTCCCACCGCATACCGGGACCCTTCCCGGTCGCCCCCCGTCTGTCAACACCTGTGGACAAACGGTTGACCACCCGATGAAACGAGAGATAGAACAAGCAAACGAAAGCAAACACATGGATCAGGGGTCGAAGTGACGGGTCGAGAGCTACCACACGCCGGCGTGCCGGCGGTCGTCGCGCGGGCCGGGTGCCTCCTCGGCGGCACCGTCGCCGCAGCGGAGCTCGTGTGGCTCCTGGGGCGCAGCAGCGTGCGGGACGTCGTCACAACGCTCCGCGGCGGCGAGGCCGGGATGCTCGCCACCGTCGCGTTCGAGGACGTGCTGGTGGCCGTCTGCACGGCCGCCCTGCTGCTCTCCGCAGCGTGGCTGGTCCTGGTCACCGGTCTCGTCGCGCTCGAAGCGCTCGCCGGGCCGGCGGGACCCGCCCGGTTGCTGTGTCCGCTCCCGCTGCGCCGGTTGCTGCTGGCCGGCTGCGGGGCGGCGATCGTCGCCGGG
>JAICRS010000249.1 GCA_025966335.1 Nocardioidaceae bacterium | reverse complement strand
GAGGGCCCGGCCGCAGGCGGTGAGTCCGTCCGCGCTGCGCAGCACACCGGCGTGCTCGGTCATCGTCTGCTGGATCGCGGGCAGCGACGTCGCCGGCACCAGTCCGGCCGGGCGGTGGTCGGGCGCGGGCTCCTGGCGTTCGGGGAGCCCGCCGGCCAGGACGGCCGCGATCCGCTGGGAGAACACCATGCCCTCGAGGAGCGAGTTGGAGGCGAGGCGGTTCGCGCCGTGCACGCCGGAGCTGGCCACCTCTCCGCAGGCGAACAGGCCCGGCACGGACGACTGCCCGTCGAGGTCGGTCGCGACGCCGCCGGACGCGTAGTGGCAGGCGGGGGCGACCGGGACCAGGTCGGTGACCGGGTCGATGCCGTGGCTGCGGCAGCTGGCCAGGATCGTCGGGAACCGGCGCTCCCACTTGGTGGCGCCGAAGTGCCGGGCGTCGAGCCACACGTGCTCGGCCCCGGTGGCCCGAATCCGGCGCATGATCGCCTTGGCGACGACGTCGCGCGGCGCGAGGTCGGCGAGCTGGTGGACGCCGGTCATGAACCGGTCGCCGGTGTGGTCGACGAGGAACGCCCCCTCGCCCCGGACCGCCTCGGAGATCAGCGGCTGCTGCCCCTTCGCATCGGCCCCGAGCCACATCACGGTCGGGTGGAACTGCACGAACTCCAGGTCGCGGAGCACGGCGCCGGCGCGCAGGGCCAGTGCCATCCCGTCGCCGGTGGCGACCGCCGGGTTGGTGGTGGCGGAGAAGACCTGGCCGAGGCCGCCGCTGGCGAGGACCACGGCCCGGCACAGCACCGCGCCGACGCCGTCGCGCTGCCCCTCGCCCATCACGTGCAGGGTGACCCCGGCGACGCCGCCGGCGTGGCCCGGGATCAGGTCGAGCGCGAGCGCGTGCTCGATGACCGCGATGTCGGGGGCCGCCCGGACTGCGGCGACCAACGCGCGCTGGATCTCCGCACCGGTCGCATCGCCGCCGGCGTGCGCGATCCGGTCCCGGAGGTGGCCGCCCTCACGGGTCAGCGACAGCTCACCGGCCGCGGTGTGGTCGAACCGGGTGCCGAGCCCGATCAGCTCCCGGACGGCGTCGGGGCCCTCGGTGACCAGGGTGCGCACGGCCTCCTCGTCGCAGAGACCGGCTCCGGCGACCAGGGTGTCGTGCAGGTGCTGGTCCGGGGTGTCCCCGGGGCCGAGCGCGGCGGCGATCCCGCCCTGGGCCCACCGGGTGGAGCCGGCGGACAGGTTGTCCTTGGTGACCACCAGGACCGAGCCGACCGCCCTCGCCTGCAGGGCCGCGGTCAGCCCCGCGATCCCGGACCCGATCACCACCACGTCGGCGTACGTCGTCCAGCCGGCGGGTGGGGCGGCGAGCCGCGACGGGAGGTGGGTCACCTGCGGAGGCTACCGGGCGACCAGGTCGCCGCGCACGAGACCGCTGCCGGGCAGCGCCTCGGCCGGGTCCGAGCCGGTGCCGACGACCTTGTTGTCGGCGTCGACGAACACCACGCTGGGCTGGAAGTCGCGGGCCTCGGCGGTCTCCATCTGGCCGTACCCGATGAGGATCACGAGGTCGCCGGGTGCGACCAGCCGGGCGGCGGCACCGTTGATGCCGATCACCCCGGAGCCGCGTTCGCCGGCGATCGTGTAGGTCTCCAGCCGGGCGCCGTTGGTGACGTCGACGATGTGCACCAGCTCTCCAGGGAGCAGGTCGGCCGCGTCGAGCAGGTCCTCGTCGACGGTGACCGAGCCGACGTAGTGCAGGTCGGCCTGGGTCACCGTCGCCCGGTGGATCTTGCTCTTCATCATGGTCCGCAACATCAGTTGCCACTCCCTAGGTGCAGTGCGGTGTTGTCAATGAGCCTCGTGCCGCCGATCCGGGCGGCGACCAGCATCCGGGCCTGCCCGGACGCGGGCGGTTCACCGAGGTCCGGTGAGGTCAGCACCAGGTAGTCCAGGTCGACCAGGGTGGTCCGCCGGAGTACGGCGCGAGCGGCAGCGAGCGCGTGGTCCGCACCGTCGGACGCGGCCCCCTGTGCTGCGCGCAGCGCCTCGGACAGCATCAGCGCCTCGTGCTTCTGCTCGTCGTTCAGGTAGCGGTTCCTCGACGAGAGCGCGAGGCCGCTGTCCTCGCGGACGGTGTCGGCCCCGACCACCTCGACGCCCATGCAGAGGTCCTCGACCATCCGGCGGACCAGCACGAGCTGCTGGTAGTCCTTCTGCCCGAACACCGCGAGGTCGGGGCGGACCAGGCCGAACAGCTTCGCGACCACGGTGAGCACGCCCCGGAAGTGGGTGGGCCGGCTGCGGCCCTCGAGGGTCTCCGCGACCGGCCCCGGCTGCACGGTGACCTGCGGCTCGCCGCCGGGGTAGACCTCGTCGACCGATGGCGCGAACACCACGTCGACCCCCTCGGCGGCGCACTTCTCCAGGTCCGCGTCGAACGTGCGCGGGTAGCGGGCCAGGTCCTCGTTCGGGCCGAACTGCATCGGGTTCACGAAGATCGACACCACGACGGCGTCGTCGGGGCCGGTGAGCCGGCCGGCCTCGCGGACCAGCGCCACGTGTCCCTCGTGCAGCGCGCCCATCGTGGGGACGAGCGCCACCCGGCCACCGGCCTTGCGGGTGGTTGCCAGCGCTTCGGCGAGCTCGGCGCGGGTGCGTGCGACGACCGGAGCGATCACGCTCCGTGTCCGGTGGTCACTCCGCTGACCGCGTCGTTCAGGATGCCGATGAGCTTGGCCGCCCGGATCGGCAGCAGCCGGCCGTCGAGCACGGCGGTGTTCGCGGTGGCGCGGGCCATCACCACGTAGGACTCGAGGGTGTGCGGGGCGTTCTCGGCGATGTCGGCGAGGTGTGCGCGGACGGTGTTCACGTCACCGCGCACGATCGGGCCGGTCAGCGCCGCGTCGCCGTAGGTCAGGGCGTTGTCGAGGGCCGCGGTCAGCAGCGGACGGAGCGTGGCGGCCGGGTCGTCGGCTCCGGACTCCCGGAGCAGGTCCATCGCCTGGCTGACCAGGGTGACCAGGTGGTTCGCTCCGTGCGCCAGGCCTGCGTGGTAGAGCGTGCGCCGGTCCTCCGGCACCCAGATCGGGGTGCCGCCGAGGTCGGCGACGAGGGTCTCGGCGAGGGCACGGGTGTCCGGGGCGGCGGTGACGCCGAAGACGCAGCCGGCCAGCCGGGCCAGGTCGACGTCGGTGCCGGTGAAGGTCATCGCCGGGTGCATCGCGAGCACGTGCGCGCCCACCTCGCGGGCGGGTTCGAGCACCGCCAGCCCATGACGGCCGGACGTGTGGGCGACGTTCTGCCCGCTGCGGATCGCACCGCTCGCGGTGAGCATGTTCACCACGTTGTCGAGCATGTCGTCGGGGACGGTCAGCAGCAGCAGGTCGCAGGCGCGCGCGACGGCGGTCGGCTTGTCGACAGGTACGCCGGGCAGCAGCGTCTCGATCCGCGTGCGAGAGGCGGGTGACTCGCCGGCGACGGCGACGATCTCGTGTCCGGCGGTGCGGAGGGCCGCTGCGAGGACGGCGCCCACTCGGCCTGCGCCGACGACGCCGATGCGGGCCTTCGAAGTCTGCATCATCAGGAACCTTTCGTTCCAGTCCCAACGTGCGGGTACCGGACGGTCTGTTGGCTCGTGCACAAAAAGCGTACGCCGCAGGAAATCGGGGCGGAACCCGCGAGCCGGGTGGGGTAGGTCACAGCCCGGGTGACCGTTCAGACCGGCACTCGCAGCCCAACTCAGGGCCCGCCCCGCTCACACCGCGCCAAAGCAGCCACCCAGTGCCGGTCGGTGTGGTTGTTGGGGCTCGGAGCGACACCCAGTGGGTCGGTAGGTCACAGCGAGCCGATGACCGTTCGAACCGGCACTCGCAGCCCAACTCAGCGCCGGCCACGCTCGAACTGCGCCAAAGCAGCCACCGAGTGCCGGTCGGTGTGGTTCTCCCGGCCCCCGTAGCCTGGGGCGATGACCAGCACCACGTCCCTCGGCATGCCCGCGATGCCGCCGCCGACCACGGCTCCGGCCTGGAAGAACGCGTGGGATGCCGCCCTCTACGGCCCGGACGGGTTCTTCCGCCGCGAGTCGCCGGCCGCCCACTTCCGGACCTCCGTGCACGCCTCACCGCTGTTCGCCGCCGCGCTCGTCGAGCACGTCCACCGGGCCGGCCTGGACACCGTCGTCGACATCGGGGCAGGCCGCGGGGAGCTGCTCAGCCAGATCCACGACCT
>JAICRS010000086.1 GCA_025966335.1 Nocardioidaceae bacterium | reverse complement strand
GGTGACCCCTGGGCGGACACGGTCGACCCGGGGCTGCTGGCGATCAGTGTGGCGGAGGTGCTGGAGCGGGCCGGGGCTATGACGCGGCGTACTCCGGCTCCTGTGCACGGAACCAGCTGAGGGTACGCGCCAGACCCTCGTCGGGGCCCACCCTCGGCTCCCACCCGAGAAGCTCACGCGCCCGGCTGGTGTCGGGACAGCGGACCTTCGGGTCGTCGGTCGGCAGACCGACGAACTCGATCGGCGACATCGACCCCACCAGGTCACGAATGCGTTCGGCGAGACCGAGCATCGACATCTCGTCCCGGTTGCCGATGTTCACCGGCCCGGCCTCCTCGCTCGCGGCCAGCAGGATGATCCCGTCGACGGTGTCGTCGACGTAGCAGATCGACCGGGTCTGGCTTCCGTCGCCGGCCACGGTGATCGGCTCACCTGCCAGGGCCTGGGACATGAAGGTCGGGATGGCACGGCCGTCGTCGGCGCGCATCCGGGGGCCGTAGGTGTTGAAGATGCGTACGATCGCGGCATCGACGCCCCGTTCCGAGCGGTACGCCGCGGTGAGGGCCTCGCTGAACCGCTTGGACTCGTCGTAGACGCTGCGTGGTCCGACCGGGTTCACGTTGCCCCAGTACTCCTCGTGCTGGGGATGTTCCAGCGGGTCGCCGTACACCTCCGAGGTCGAGGCCATCACGAACCTGGCTCCCATGCGCTCGGCGAGCTCGAGCGCGTTCATCGTCCCGACGCTGCCGACCTTCATGGTCTCGATCGGCAGCCGCAGGTAATGGACGGGGGAGGCCGGTGAGGCCAGGTGCAGCACCCAGTCCACGTCACCGCCGACCTGCAGGCCGGCGGAGATGTCACGTGCGACGAGCTCGAACCTGGGATGGCTTTCGAAGGAACGGACGTTGTCCGGCATCCCGGTGACGAAGTTGTCGACGCAGACGACCTCGGCACCGAGTTCCAGCAGTCGCTCGCACACCCAGGACCCGACGAAGCCGGCGCCACCGGTGACCACGACGCGGCGACTCGAGAGCGGGACAGTCGGGCGCGTCGTGGAGGGTCGGGGCATGCCCTGCACTACCCGCGGCGGCGCTCACTCATGCGTGGTGGCGACCGCCCGGAAGGTCCCGTTGTCGAACAGGCCGAGGTCACGCACCGTCTGGATCTGTTCCCGGCGCATCAGGCGGACACCGCTGTCGTGCGTCACGTGCGGCAGCCGCGCCTCGTCGAGCAGGTGCTTGACCTGCTGCGGAGGGATGCGCAGGATGACGGCGGCCTGGCTCACCGTGAGCCAGTAGGAGTCCTGGTCGTGCAGGTGGCGACGCCACGGATAGTGCTTGACCGCGAGCGACTCGACCTCGCCAGGGGTGACCCGCTTGCCGCGGAGCAGCCGCTGCGCCTCATGGTTGCTGCAGCCCAGCACATGGGCGGGATCGAACATGCCTCTTGCCATCATCCGGCTCCTCGACAACCAAACCTCACCGACCCACTTCCCGACTCGGATCAGATCGAGACTAGAGCGGTCTCCTGGAATGGTAAAGAGGACCTCGTCGGTAACTTCTCCACGGCGGCGGTCAGTCGCGCCGCCGCAACAAGCCGTCGTCGAGCACGATGTCCGGGTCCAGGGTCCGGTAGCCCACGTCGTCGAACAGCACCGTGATCTTCTCGTCCTCGATGTCCATCACCGTGCCGCGGCCGAACTCCTCGTGCTCGACGAGGGATTGCAGAGGGAAGGCCCGGCTCTGCCCGCCGGCGTCTCCATCGCCGGTGCCGGCTTCGCAGGTGTCGCAGTGGCCGCAGCGCCCGTCCGCCTCCTCCCCGAAGTAGCCGAGGAGGAACTCCGCGCGACATCGGTCGGTCTCGGCGTACCCGCGCATCATCTCCACCCGGGACCGTTCCAGCTGCCGGTGCGCCTCGGCCTGGGCCACCACGGCGTCGACGAGCGCGGAACGGTCGTCGAACCCGTCGGTGGCGGTCTCGGTCACCTTCTCGACGAGATTCAGGATCCGGCCCAGCTTCCGTGGTCCGAGGCCGGACGCACGGCGTACGTCGTCGCGGCTGGTGTTGTCCTCACGCGCGGTCTCGGCCACCACCCGGTCCACGTCGTTGCGCTTGGGCACGGCAGTGGAGAAGAACCGGCCCAGGGAAAGGTCCTCGGGCCGGTAGAAGAGGACCGCTGACGCGGGAGCGCCGTCCCGGCCGGCCCGGCCGACCTCCTGGTAGTAGGTGTCGGGCGACTCGGGAACCTGCGCGTGGAAGACGAAGCGGATGTCCGGCTTGTCGATGCCCATCCCGAACGCCGAGGTCGCGACGATCACGTCCACCTCCCCGTCGAGGAACGCGTCGTGCGCGCGACGGCGTGCTCGTTTGCCGAGTCCTGCGTGGTAGGTGAGGGCGTGCACACCGGCGTCGACGAGGTCGGCGGCGTACTGCTCGACGCTCTTGCGGGTGCGCGAGTAGACGATGCCCGGACCGTCGGTCTCCAAGACGGCGGTGAGCACGCTGTCGCGCTGCTCGTCGGCGGAGGCGAACCGCCGCACGCTGAGCGTGATGTTCGGCCGCTCGAACCCGGTGACGATCGTGGTGGCCTTCTTCAGGCCCAGCCGGCCCACGATGTCCTCACGGACCGGGGGAGCCGCCGTGGCGGTCAGCGCGATCACTCGCGGACGCCCGAGGTCGTCGATGAAGTCGCCCATCCGGAAGTAGTCGGGCCGGAAGTCGTGTCCCCACGTGGAGACGCAGTGTGCCTCGTCCACGGCCACCAGGCTCGGTTGCAGCTCCGCGACCTGTCGGCGTACGTCGGGCTTGGCGAGCTGCTCGGGGGAGAGGAACAGGAACTCGGTGGTGCCGGCCGCCACCTGTGCCAACGCCTCCTCACGCTGGGCGTCGGACTCCGCGGAGCTGATCCGGACTCCCTGCGACCGCGCGTCGCCGTCGGCGAGTCCCTCGATCTGGTCGTGCTGGAGGGCGAGCAACGGGGAGACGACGACGGTCGGACCGTCAAGCAGCACCCCTGGTACCTGGTAGGTCAGCGACTTTCCCGAGCCGGTCGGGGAGACCAGCAGCACGTCCCGTCCGCTGAGCAACGCGCGCATGGCCTCTTCCTGCCCGGGCAACAGGGACTCGTGCCCGAAGAGATCCCTGGCGGTGGTGCGCAGCCGACGCGGATCGGGTTTCCCTCCGGGCCTCGTCATGCGCGCGCTGTGCCCACGGCGGTGGCAGCCATGCACGGGCCGGACCTGGTTAGGTGGAGTGATCGGCGACGCGGCCCACGGGCCGGAAGGAGTGACGTGCGGATGAGCCACAACTGGTGGAAGAGCGCGGTGGTCTACCAGGTCTATCCCCGCAGCTTTGCCGACTCCGACGGGGACGGCACCGGCGACCTGCGCGGGATCATCGACCGGCTCGACTACGTCGCCGCCCTCGGCGTGGACGTGGTCTGGCTGTCCCCGGTCTATCCCTCACCGATGGACGACAACGGCTACGACATCAGCGACTACCGCGACATCGACCCCGTCTTCGGTTCGCTGGCCGACTTCGACGAGCTGGTCGCGAAGCTGCACGAGCGCGAGATCAAGCTGGTGATGGACCTGGTCGTCAACCACACCTCGGACGAGCACCCCTGGTTCGAGGAGTCCCGGGTGAGCAAGGACAACCCGAAGCGCGACTGGTACTGGTGGCGTCCCGCGCGACCGGGCACCGTTCCCGGCGAGCCCGGTTCGGAGCCCAACAACTGGGGCTCGTTCTTCTCCGGCCCGGCCTGGGAGTACGACGAGCGGACCGGGGAGTACTTCCTGCACCTGTTCTCCCGGAAGCAGCCGGACCTGAACTGGGAGAACCCGCAGGTCCGCGAGCACGTCTACGAGATGATGCACTGGTGGCTCGACCGGGGCGTCGACGGCTTCCGGATGGACGTCATCAACTTCATCTCCAAGGTCACCTCGCTCCCGGACGGCGTGGTCAGCCCGGGCGAGCAGCATGGGGACGGTACGCCGTACGTGTTCTCCGGCCCGCGGATCCACGAGTTCCTGCACGAGATGCACCAACGAGTCTTCGAGCACTCCGACGGGCCACTGCTGGTGGTCGGGGAGATGCCCGGTGTCACCGTCGAGGACGCGGTCCGCTTCACCGATCCCGACCGCGAGGAGGTGAACATGGTGTTCCAGTTCGAGCACATGGGCGTCGACCGCGGCCACGACAAGTGGGACATCCAGCCGTTCGCGCTGCCGCTGTTGAAGCAGTCGCTCGGCCGTTGGCAGCGAGGACTCGCCGAGCGTGGGTGGAACAGCCTCTACTGGAACAACCACGACCAGCCGCGCGTGGTCTCGCGGTTCGGCGACGACGGCCAGTTCCGGGTCAGGTCGGCGAAGATGCTCGGCACCGTGCTGCACATGCACCGCGGCACGCCGTACGTCTACCAGGGCGAGGAGCTCGGGATGACCAACGGCGACTTCGACAGCATCGACGACTTCCGCGACATCGAGGCGCTCAACGAGTACGCCGAGTCGGTGGCGCTGGGCCGCGATCCCGACGACATGCTGGCCGCGCTCCGGTTCATGTCGCGCGACAACGGCCGGACACCCATGCAGTGGGACGACACCGCGCACGCCGGCTTCACCAAGGGGCAGCCGTGGATCGACGTCAACCCCAACTACAAGGAGATCAACGCCGAGGCCCAGGCGGTGGACGAGGACTCGGTGCTGTTCCACTACCAGCGGCTGATCCAGCTGCGGCACGAGCTTCCCGTGGTGGCCCACGGCGACTTCACGATGCTGCTCGAGGAGCATCCTTACGTCTACGCCTTCACCCGTCGGCTCGAGGACGAGGAGCTGCTGGTGCTCGGGAACTTCTCCGCCGAGCAGCAGCAGGTCGAGGTCGCGGACGTCGAGAGCTGGCTCGCCGCCGAGCTGCTGCTGACCAATGTCGCCCAAGAGGAGCCGTCGACGGCGTCGATGCACCTGGCGCCGTGGGAGTCGCGGATCTACCTCAGGCGGCGCGGTGCTGGACCGACCGGCTAGCCCGCCGCGCGCCGTTGCGCGAGGAGTCTGGCGGCGGCGATCACGGCGGCGGCTCCACTGATCACCACCGGGACGTCGGCGAGGTGAAGACCGTGAGTACCTCTAGACATCAGGACCGGACCCTCCATATCGACCCACAGCCATACGAGATTGGCCATGGCCAGGGCCGCGACCCGGTGCCAGGAAGGTCGGACGACGACGAGAACGCCGACCGCGGCGGCAACCACGATCATCGTCCAGAGCAGCCCGGAGACCTCGCCGACCTGGCAGGTCGGGTCGGCGTCGACCGTCGCCGGCGAGGAACGAAGCGCGGTCGCGCAGGCGCTCAGCACGACCGATGCCCACGCCGCGACGGCCATGGCCACCTCCAGGGGTGCGGCCCCATCCAACCAGTCGCGGGCCACAACTGGCACTGCCGCTGACCGGCTGCGGACTCAGGTGTTCGCGCCCCGCGCGGCGACCGCCCACCGGTCCACGAACCGGCCGTCCTGGACGATCGCGAGCTCGTCGACGAGGTTGACCGCGTTGCAGACGTGGTTGGGCACCACCCGGAGCCGGTCGCCCGGGGACGGGACAGGGGAGTCGTCCCAACGCACGGTGGCGTGGTGCTCGGAGATCGCGGTGATCCGGGCATCGAGGTGGTCGAGCAGCCGGCCGTGACCGGTCGTCCAGGCGGGTCGGTCCGCGCCGATCACCTTGCTGCCGCTGTCGAGGACCACGTCGCCGTTCGAGCGACTGACCACCGTGGCCAATGCGGTCAACGCGATGTCCCTGGGCTTGCAGGTGCCCAGCTCGAGCTGCTGGGCGTCGCCGAAGGGGTAGACGCCGGGCCGGATCTCGGTGACCGTCCCGGGCTCCGCGAACCGGACGCTCGGCGTCGACCCGCCGCTGACCACCTCCGGCTCGATCCCCACGCTGCGCAGGGCATCGGCTGCGTCACGCAGGGCCGTCGACTCGTCCTGCGCCGCGGTCTGCGGCATCCCCGGCTCGTAGCTGTGGCCGGGGAACGTGAACACACCCCCGACCACGAGCCCCTCGTGGCGGAGCTGGTCCGCCAGCGCACCGGCCATGTCCGGAGGCACACCGGTGCGGTGGTGGCCGCTGTCTACCTCGATGAGCACAGCTGTCCGGCCACGGTCGGCGCCGAGCTGCGCGGCCATTGCGCGGCCACCTTCTCCGGAGTCGACCCCTACGGTCAGCCGCACGCTCCCCAGCAGGCGGCGGATCCGCGCGCCCTTGTCACGGTCCACCCAGAGCGGGTAGGCGATGAAGAGGTCGTCGAACCCGGCCGAAGCGAACACCTCGGCCTCGGCGACGGTCGCCACGGTGAGCCCGTCGGCGCCGGCGCGGACCTGGCGCTCGGCGATCTCGAGGCACTTGTGGGTCTTGACGTGCGGGCGCAGCTTGACGCCCGCACGGCGTGCGAGGTCGGACATCGCCTCGAGGTTGCGGTCCAGCACGTCGAGGTCGACGACGAGCGCCGGCGTGGCGGGTTCATCGGGCAGTGCCATGTCGGTCATCGTTGCAGGTCGGCAGCGGGGGCGTTCGCGCCTGTTGCCGGCGTGCCACGCAGCGCCTCACTGACCAGCTTGCGTACGGCGATGATGGCGGCGGCGGCACCGATGGCGGGCCAGTCCAGCGAAGCGCTGAGCCGCAGCAGGCCAGCGGCGAGCAGGAGGTCGAGGGTCACACCGAGCGCCGTCCGCGGAGCCTTCGTCGCCGGCAGGACCAGCACGCCGACAACGATGGCGGTTGCGCTCACCCACGTGGCGAGATCGGCGAGGAGCTCGGTCATGTCAGGTCCGGTTCGGGCTCGCGCCTGACCTGCTGACGCTCGGCGATCACTCGTTGTTCCTCACGGATCTCGCGGGCCAGGAAGAAGTTCAGCGCGGTCCGGATCGCGGCGACCGCGGCGAGCTTGCCGAGCTCCTCGAAGCTGGGTGCGATCGTCGTGCGCAGGATGTCGCTGGCCAGCTGGAACTCCAGACCCAGGGCGAGGAACCTGCCGAGCGTGAGCCGGACCGGCACGAACTCGTCGGGATCTCGTTTCGGCAATGCCCGCAGGAACAGCACGACGGCGACGAGTGCACCCACGAAGATGATGACGGCGCCCGCGGCCTCCACCAGTCTGACGAAGACGTCGACGACCTCGCGCAGGCTCGACTCCGGAAGGATCTCGGCGGCTGAAGGCGACATGTCGTCCCTTACCCACCGCGCAGGAGCGGACACGTGCGGGCCACACGGTTGCGCGGCGACCGCTACGACAGCGAGAAACGGCTGGCCACCTCGTCGGCCAGGTGACCGGCGATCGCCAGCGAGGCGGTGGCCGCGGGGGAGGGGGCGTTGAGCACGTGCACGCTGTCACCGTCGGCCTCGAGGTGGAAGTCGTCGACCATGCCCCCGTCCTGCGCGACCGCCTGCGCGCGCACGCCGGACGGGCCGAACGTGAGCTGGTCGGCGCGCACCGCGGGAACGTAGCGCTGCAGCTCCTTGACGAAGGAGGACTTGACGGCGTCCCGCCAGACCTCGGCCGCGCCGGTGCGCCAGTAGCGGCGGGCAAGCTTCCGGAAACCGGGATAACGCAGCGTCTGCGCCAGGTCGTGAAGGTCAAGGTCGGTACGGGTGTAGCCCTCACGGGCGGTCGCGAGCACTGCGTTCGGCCCGGCCCACACCTCGCCGTCCGCACGTCTGGTGAAGTGCACACCAAGGAACGGCAGGCTCGGGTCGGGCACCGGGTAGATCAGCCCGTGGCACAGGTAACGGGCGTCGGGCCGCAGCGTGTAGTAGTCACCGCGGAACGGGACGACCTGTACCCGCGGCGTGGTGTTGAGGGACGCCACCCGGTCCGACTGCAGTCCGGCGCAGCTGATCAGCTTGCGGGTGTGCACCTCACCGGCCGGCGTCTCCAGCACCTGCACCCCGCCGCGGCTGCGGATCGCGATGACCTCATGGCCGGTCAGCACGGGCACGCCGTCGCCGCGGAGCAGGTCGGTGAGCGCGGAGACGACGCGGGTGAAGTCGATGATGCCGGTGCCGGGCACGTGCAGGGCGCGGACACCCGCGGCGTACGGCTCGATCTCACGCATCTCCTCGGGGCCGACCATCCGCAGCCCGCCGACCCCGTTCTGCCGTCCGCGGGCCTCCAGGTCGCCGAGCCGGCCGAGCTCGTCCTCGCCGAGCGCGACGATCAGCTTGCCGCAGGTCCGGTAGGGGATGTCGTGCTCGTCGGCGAACCGTTCCATCATCGCCTTGCCCCGCACACACAGCTGTGCCTTCAGGGATCCGGGCTTGTAGTAGATCCCCGCGTGCAGCACACCGCTGTTGTGGCTGCTCTGGTGCCGGCCGGGCTCGGCCTCCTTGTCGAGCACGGCGATCCGCAGCTGCGGATGCCTGGTGTGCAGCTCCCACGCGGTGGCGAGGCCGACGATGCCCGCGCCGACCATCGTGACGTCGTACGTCGACCCCATCTGCGCCCCATCTGCCTCGACCGGGCCCCAATGTAGCGGTCGGTAGGGTGGGCTGTCCCGGCTCGACAGGGGCTCGACAGGGGCTCGACAGGGGGCTCGACAGGGGAGGAGGAACACGTGGCCGACCGGAAGCATGGACTCCCACCTCCGCTGACCGAGACCGAGGTGCACCACGAGGACTGGGACCGGCGGGACCTGACCGGGCAGCAGCACACCAGGGTCGCGTTCCTGGACGTGGACATGACCGAGGTGTCGGGTTCCGGAGCGGTCTTCGACGAGTGCACGTTCCGCGACGTGGCCCTCAACGCCGCGGCGCTCACCGACTGCGCGTTCACGAACTGCACGTTCACCCGGTGCTCGTTCTTCGACGCGACGTTCACGCGGTGCAAGATGATGGGCACGATGTTCGACCGGTGCTCGTACGGAGTGCTGAAGGTGGCCGGCGGGGACTGGTCGTTCGTCGGGTTCCCCGGCGCGGACCTGCGCGGAGCGTCGTTCACCGACTGCCGGCTGCGCGAGGCCGACCTCACCGGCGCCCGGTTCGAGGGGGCGATCCTGACCGGGGCCGACCTCTCCGGCGCGTGGCTGCAGGCCGCGGACCTGTCCGGCTGCGACTTGCGCGGCTCGGACCTATCAACGCTCGATCCGCTGGCCACCGAGGCGAAACGGGCGGTGATCGACGTCGACCAGGCGGTGGTCCTGGCCGGCGCGCTCGGACTCGACGTACGACCGTTCCCGGAGGGATGACGATGATCAGGATCGCTGTGACCAGCGTGTTCGTGAAGGACCAGCTCAAGGCGCTCGAGTTCTACACCACGGTGCTGGGGTTCGTGGAGAAGCAGAACATCGACATGGGGGAGGCGAGGTGGCTGACCGTCGCCTCCGCGGCCGACCCGGACGGCATCGAGCTGCTGCTCGAGCCGAACACCACCCCGATCGCCAAGGCGTTCCAGGAGGGCGTCTTCCACGAGGGCATCCCGGCGACGAGCTTCGCCGTCGACGACCTGGACGCGGAGTACGCCAGGCTGAGCGGTCTCGGCGTCCGGTTCACCCAGGAGCCGACGTCGATGGGCCCGGTCAGCGTGGCGGTGTTCGACGACACCTGCGGAAACCTGATCCAGCTCGCGCAGATGAACTAATTGCGCGGGGTGCGCCTCATCCGCGCGCGGGAATCTCCTGCACCGCCCAGCGGTTGCCGTCCGGGTCACTGAAGAACACGAACCGGCCCCACGGGAAGTCTTGCACCTCGGTGACGTCGACACCGCGTCCGGCGAGCTCATCGCGCGCGGCCACGATGTCGCCGACGACCAGTTGCATTCCCTGTGCCGATCCCGGTTGCACCGTTCCGTCCAGCAGGCCGGTGCCGATCGCGATCGAGCAGGCCGAGCCCGGCGGGGTCAGCTGGACGAAGCGGATGTGGTCATCGACCCGGTGGTCGTGATCGGCGTGGAAGCCGGCCCGGTCGGTGTAGAACGCCTTGGCCCGGTCGACGTCGGAAACCGGGATGGCGATGAGCTGGAGCTCGAAGTCCATGGTCTGCCTCTCATGCGTTGTTCGGCTTTCACCGACACACGCTAGGCGCGGTTCCGGACACCGGCTGTCCGCAAGACGGTCCTAATTAGCTTCGCGTGGACGCAGCTCCTGCAGGCGGTTGATGAGACGGCGCGAGCGTCTCGACCCACCCGCACGACACAAGCGGCACAGGTGTGCTGTTGTAACCCGCATTTCTCGCCGGACAGTGTCACACGAGCACAGGTGTGCTGTTTGGACACGTATTTTTCGCCGGACTGTGTCACACGGGCACACATGTGCTGTTGTGCCTGGCGTCGAGCCGGACCGCGGCTGCGAATCGATCGGTGCGTCCGGAAGTGGTCAAGAACAACGGGTTCTCGGCCGCGGCCAGCCCATTCTTGACCAGTTCGTAGCCGAACGGTGAACCCGACCCACCCGGACGACACAAGCGGCACATGTGTGCTGCTGTAACACGTTTTTCTCGCCGGACAGTGTCACACGGGCACACATGTGCTGTTGTGCCTGGAGTGCCCGGCGCGGCTGCGAATCGATTGCGATCGGTGAGGGGCCTTCTGTCGGGGAGGGGCTGGACCCACTTGCTCCCTCCCAGCCCATGATAGTTGACATAATGTCGCTTATCGGCAATCTACACAGGCCCAGCGATGACGCCAGACTCCCTGCTGGCCCACCTGACGAGTGTCCCTGTCCGGGGCGTACCTAACGACGGTGTGCGCGTCGGTGCCGACAGGCGCGTGTGGCCGTTGGCCGCGGCCGCCCACCGGCTCAACAGACGAGGTCAGTCCAGGCAGAACTCGTTGCCTTCGGGGTCGGCCATCACGATCCAGCCGGCGCTCATCGGCGGCTCGGGCTCGAAGCGACGCACCCGCGACGCTCCCAGCGCGACGAGCCGGTCGCACTCGGCCTCGAGCGTCGCCATCCGTTCCTCGGCCTCCAGTCCGGGCGCCGCACGGACGTCGAGGTGGACGCGGTTCTTGGCGACCTTGTCCTCCGGCACCTGCTGGAAGAACAGCCGAGGGCCGTGCCCGTCCGGGTCCTCGATGGCCGATCTGGTGTTGCGCTGATCCTCCGGTACGCCGACCTGCGCCAGGAAGTCGTCCCACGCGGCCAGCGGATCGGCGTCGTCAGCCAGGTCGACGCCGGGAGGGCCGGGATGGACGTAGCCCAGCACGTCGCGCCAGAAGGTCGACAGCGCCCGGGGGTCGTGGGCGTCGAAGGTGACCTGGATGTGCCGGCTCATCGTGAGCTTCCGACGTAGTCCGCGAGGTGCTCGCCGGTGAGGGTGGAGCGGCCGGCGACGAGGTCGGCGGGTGTGCCCTCGAATACGACCCGGCCTCCGTCATGGCCGGCACCGGGGCCGAGGTCGATC
>JAICRS010000326.1 GCA_025966335.1 Nocardioidaceae bacterium | reverse complement strand
GCTCGCCGACGACGGGGCCTGGCGGGCGGCGCGGCCGTTCCCGGTGTCGCTGGTGGACCCGCCGGTGACCCTCGAGTCCTCCGCGGGCGGGCTGCGGGTCAACGTGTTCCTCGGCCAGCTCCCGCCGGGCGAGAACAGCGCGCCGGTGATGCTGAGCGGCTACGCCCGGATCACGCCCGGCGGTACGTCGGACGTGGTGCCCGTCGTGGTCACCGAGGGAACCGAGACCGTCGAGGTCGGGGCACCGACCAGCGGCATCGGGCTGGACTACCCCGCCGGCACCGTGGTCGGCACCGCGCTCAGCGGGGGACAGGTCCCGATGCGGGTCGTGGCCACCGTCGACGCGTTGCCGGCGCTCGGCGACGAGGGCGCGATGTCGGACCTCGCGACGTCGCTGGTGGAGTTCGAGCCGCCGGCCGGACTGCTGCTCGAGACCCGGCTGTGGGTCGCCGAGGGTGCTCCCGAGTCGGTGCTGGATGCGGTGCGCTCCGCCGGGATCACCCTGTCCGACGAGCAGCGGATGGACACCACCCTGGAGGAGCTGCGTTCGGACGCGTTCTCGCTGGGGTGGCGGATCTTCCTGATCGTCGGTGCGGCCACCCTGCTGCTGGCGATCTTCGGGGTGCTCGCCTCCGCGGTGGCCCAGTCCCGGTGGCGCTCCTACGAGGTCGCCTCGCTTCGCGTGGTCGGCCTGAAGCAGAAGAACCTGGTGCGGGCCTCGGTGCTGGAGTACGTCACGATGCTCGGCTTCGCGGTGCTGCTCGGGATCGTCTCGGCCGGGATCGCGCTGGTCCTGGTGCTGCCCTCGATCGACCTCGGGAGCGCCGGCGCGTTCGACCCGGCGGCCGCCTACGCGATCCACTGGGAGATCCTCGGCGCCGTGGCCGGCGCGTTGTTCGTGCTCGCGGCGCTGATCGCCCTCGTCGTCTCGCGCCGGATCACCCGGCTCGGCCGTCCGGCGACCCTGCGATGGGCGGAGCAGGGCTGAGCATCCACTAGGGTCTGCCGCATGGTGCGGAAGGGGCAGGCGAGCAAGAAGCTTGCCTTCGACCCGATCGACGAGGCCGCCCGGCAGTGGGGGATGCGCTGGGACGCCGTCGAGCAGATGCACGCCGTGACCTCGCTGATGCGGGTCCAGCAGCTGGTGCTCGGCCAGCTCGACGACCTGCTGCGCCCGCACGGGCTGACGTTCGCCCGCTACGAGGCGCTGGTGCTGCTGGTCTTCGCCCGGAACGGGTCGCTGCCGCTTGGCAAGATGGGGGAGCGGCTCCAGGTCCATCCCACGTCGATCACCTCCATCATCGACCGGCTCGAGGCTGCCGGGCTCGTCGTACGCCGGCGGCATCCGGAGGACGGGCGGGCGGTGCTCGCCGAGATCACCGATGCCGGGCGGGCCCTCGTCGAGGCCGCCACCGCCGACCTGGTCGAGGCGCGGTTCGCGATCGCGGACATGTCCGGCGAGGAGCTCCGGCAGCTGTCCGCGCTGCTCAGGCCGGTCCGCCAGCACGCCGGCGACTTCTGACCCTCCCGTTGAGACGCGCCCTTTTCCCCGTTGAAACGCGCCTTTTTCGCGCTCGACACGCGGGCTCTTCGCGAACGCCGCGCCTCACTCCGCAACTTTGTCGCGTCTCGTCCGCGACTTTCGCGCGTCTCAACGTGAAAAACCGCGCGTCTCAACGTGAAAAACCGCGCGTCTCAACGGGTTGATCGAGATAGTAGGACGTCCTAGTATTTTGGTATGACCCAGGAGAACTCTGCGAACGCTGCCCAGGACGCCCGGCTCCGCTGGCAGGAGCGCTACGCGCGGTCCCGGGTCCGCGACGCCGACTTCACCACGCTGTCGGGGATGGAGGTCGAACCCGCCTACGGCCCCGCCGACGAGGAGGCCTACCCCGGCTTCGAGGACATCGGCTGGCCCGGTGAGTTCCCGTTCACGCGCGGCCTCTACCCCACGGGCTACCGCGGCCGCACCTGGACGATCCGCCAGTTCGCCGGGTTCGGCAACGCCAAGCAGACCAACGAGCGCTACAAGATGATCCTCGGCCGCGGCGGCGGCGGGCTGTCGGTGGCGTTCGACATGCCGACGCTGATGGGCCGCGACTCCGACGACCCGAAGAGCCTCGGCGAGGTCGGGCACTGCGGGGTCGCGATCGACACCGCCGCCGACATGGACGTCCTGTTCGAGGGCATCCCGCTCGGCGACGTGACCACCTCGATGACGATCTCCGGTCCGGCCGTCCCGGTCTTCTGCATGATGCTGGTCGCGGCCGAACGCCAGGGCGTCGACACCGGCAAGCTCAACGGCACCCTCCAGACCGACATCTTCAAGGAGTACATCGCCCAGAAGGAGTGGCTGTTCGCGCCCGAGCCGCACCTGCGCCTCATCGGCGACCTGATGGAGTACTGCGCGCACGACATCCCCGACTACAAGCCGCTGTCGGTCTCCGGCTACCACATCCGCGAGGCCGGCTCAACGGCCGCGCAGGAGCTCGC
>JAICRS010000291.1 GCA_025966335.1 Nocardioidaceae bacterium | reverse complement strand
GCTGGGCGACCACGGCGGGCGCGAGCATGTTCTCGACCTCGGTCAGGCTCAGCGGCACCGGCTGGTGGCTGTGTCCGACGAAGCCGGTCACCGACGGCGTGTGCCGCACTGCCGCCCACGACTCGTCGGTCAGGTCCATCCGGACCAGCACGTACCCGGGGAGCACGGTGCGCTTGACGAGCTTGCGCTGGCCGTTCTTGATCTCCGCGACCTCTTCGGTGGGGACGATCACCTCGTGGATGTAGTCCTCCATGTTCAGCGAGGTGATCCGGTTCTCGAGGTTCGCCTTCACCCGGTTCTCCATGCCGGAGTAGGTGTGGATCACGAACCAGTCACCGGGCTTGGACCAGAGCGCCTGGCGGAACTCCTCCAGCGGGTCCGCGGCGGCCTCATCGACGGCCGGCACCTCTGCTTCGTCGGCCGGCGCTGCGGCGGGCTCGGTGAAGACGTCCGCGTCGGGCACGGTCTCGGAGTCGGCGGCGGCCTCGGTGTCCACGTCGGGCTCCGGGGCTGCGTCGGGGTTCTCGGCGAGCGCGGCGTCGACCTCGGGCAGGCCGTCCTCGACGTCGGCGGTGTCGACGGCGTCGGGGGGCGTCTCGCCCTCAGGCGCGCCTTCGAGCTGTTCGTCGTACGGCTGCGACACGGTTAATCAGTCACCTTCACTGTTGATGCTGTGGTTGATGCAGGGCCCTGGCCCTTCGTTGACCTCGTTCAGCCGAAGATGGCGAACATGGCCTTTCCGAAGCCCAGGTCGAGCAACGAGACGATGGTCATCAGAATCACCACGAACACCATCACCACGATGAAGTACGTGATCAGCTGCTGCTGGGTGGGCCAGACGACCTTGCGGAGCTCAGCGAGGACCTGACGGTAGAAGGTGACCGGGCTGGTGCGTTTGGCACTCGACGAAGAAACGGAGCGGCTGTCCGACACTGTCCTCCACCTTTCACTGCGTAGTCGACTGAACTTCGTCCCTCTGCCACGGGGCATCGGGTTCTGCAGGGCACGAGGGACTTGAACCCCCAACCTTCGGTTTTGGAGACCGATGCTCTGCCAGTTGAGCTAGTGCCCTCCGGCGGCCCTCGACATGACCGTCGTACGACGCACTCCCGGGCGCGATCCAGCCTGCGCTGCGGAGATTGCGGGCATGACAATCAATGGTGAGAACCACCAAGACGAAGATTCTACGGTGAACACCAAGGCTAAGTCGAACCGGGACGACCACCGGCGGCGGAGACCGGGCGTTCGAAGCACGGACCCGGGTGTCGGTCCACGCCGGTCGATGAAACGATAGCCCCATGACCGAAACCTCGAGCAGCCCAGGCCAGGCCGGTGCCCGCGTCTCCGCGCGGATCGGCGGAATCGCCGAGTCCGCCACGCTCGCGGTCGATGCGAAGGCCAAGGCGCTCAAGGCGGCCGGCCGGCCGGTGATCGGGTTCGGTGCGGGCGAGCCGGACTTCCCGACGCCGGACTACATCGTCGAGGCGGCGGTCGAGGCCTGCCGGGACACCCGCAACCACCGCTACACCCCCGCCGGTGGGCTCCCCGAGCTGAAGCAGGCGATCGTCGAGAAGACCCGGCGCGACTCGGGCTACGAGGTCGAGGCCGCCCAAGTGCTGGTCACCAACGGCGGCAAGCAGGCGATCTACGAGGGGTTCGCGACGATGCTGGACCCGGGCGACGAGGTGATCGTGCCGGCGCCGTACTGGACCACCTACCCGGAGGCGATCCGCCTCGCCGGCGGTGTCCCGGGGGAGGTGCTGGCCGACGAGACGCAGGACTACAAGGTCAGCGTCGAGCAGCTCGAGGCCGCCCGCACCGAGAAGACCAAGGTGCTGCTGTTCAACTCCCCGTCGAACCCGACCGGCGCGGTCTACAGCGCGGCGGAGGTCGAGGCGATCGGCCGCTGGCTGCTCGCGCACGACCTGTGGGTGATGACCGACGAGATCTACGAGCACCTGGTGTACGACGGGCTGGAGACCGTCTCGCTGCCGGTGGCCGTCCCCGAGCTTGCCGACCGCTGCGTCGTGGTCAACGGCGTCGCCAAGACCTACGCGATGACCGGCTGGCGGGTCGGCTGGCTGATCGGTCCCAAGGACGTCGTCAAGGCCGCCACCAACCTGCAGTCGCACGCCACCTCGAACGTGTCCAACGTCGCGCAGCGCGCTGCGATCGCGGCCGTGTCCGGTGACCTGTCGGCCGTCGCGGAGATGAAGACCGCGTTCGACCGGCGGCGGCGGCTGATCGTCTCGATGCTCAACGAGATCGACGGCCTGGTCTGCCCGGAGCCGCAGGGCGCGTTCTACGCCTACCCCTCGGTCAAGGGGCTGCTCGGGCGCACCGTCGACGGGGTGACCCCGCAGACGTCGGCCGAGCTCGCCGCGCTGGTCCTCGACAAGGCCGAGGTGGCGGCGGTGCCCGGCGAGGCGTTCGGGTCCCCCGGCTACCTGCGGTTCTCCTACGCACTCGGCGACGACGACCTGGTCGAGGGCATCACCCGGCTTCAGAAGCTGTTCGCCTGATCTCCGCCGGCTCGCCCGCACCCACCTTGACCGGCGACGTCTCCCGCGACATCCGGACCCTGCCGAAGGCACACCTGCACCTGCACTTCACCGGGTCGATGCGGCACTCGACCCTGCTCGAGCTCGCCGAGCGGGACGGGCACGTGCTCCCCGACGCGCTCGTCGAGGACTGGCCACCGCGGCTGTCCGCGGCCGACGAGAAGGGCTGGTTCCGGTTCCAGCGGCTCTACGACGTGGCCCGATCGGTGCTGCGCACGGAGGACGACGTACGCCGGCTGGTCCGCGAGGCCGCCGAGGACGACGCCGAGGACGGCTCGCGCTGGCTGGAGATCCAGGTGGACCCGAGCGGGTACGCCGCCCGCTTCGGCGGGATCACCGCGTTCACCGACCTGGTCCTCGACGCGGTCCGGGACGCCTCCGCGCGGACGGGGATCGGGATGGCGGTGGTGGTCGCCGCGAACCGGACCCGGCACCCGCTCGACGCTCGCACCCTGGCCAGGCTGGCTACGCAGTACGTCGGACGTGGTGTGGTCGGCTTCGGGCTGTCCAACGACGAACGCCGTGGGACGACCTCGGAGTTCGCTCCGGCCTTCTCGATCGCCGAGCGCGCCGGCCTGTTGCTCGCGCCGCACGGCGGGGAGCTGGTCGGTCCCCGCAACATCGCCGCCTGCGTCGACGTACTGCACGCGGACCGGCTCGGGCACGGGGTGCGTGCCGCGGAGGATCCGCGGCTGCTCGAGCGGCTGGTGGAGCAGGG
>JAICRS010000238.1 GCA_025966335.1 Nocardioidaceae bacterium | reverse complement strand
CTCTAGGTCCCGGATCCGGACTCCCGCGTCTTATTTAGTTGCGGGCGTCTGGAAGGATGATGCCCATGATGCGGGAGGGGCTTCGGATCGACGTCGTCGGTCTGACCAAGATGTTCGGGACGTTCAAGGCCGTCGACGACCTGACGTTCAGCGTCGACCCCGGTGTGGTCACCGGCTTTCTGGGCCCGAACGGCGCCGGGAAGACGACCACGCTGCGCTGCCTGCTGGGGCTGGTCGCGCCGACGGCCGGCTCGGCGACGATCGGCGGGAAGCCCTACCGCGACCTGAGCGACCCGCTCGGCACCGTCGGTGCCGCACTCGAGGCGTCGAGCTTCCACCCCGGACGCTCCGCGAAGGCGCACCTCGAGGTGATGGCGCTCGGTGCGGGCATCGACCCTGCGCGGGCGACCGAGATGCTGGCCCAGGTGGGCCTGGCCGAGGTGGCCGACAAGCGCGTCGGCGGCTTCTCCCTGGGCATGCGCCAGCGGCTCGGCCTGGCTGCCGCCCTGCTCGGCGACCCCGACGTGCTGATCCTCGACGAGCCGGCCAACGGCCTCGACCCGGCCGGGATCGCCTGGCTGCGCACGTTCCTGCGGGCGCTGGCCGCCGAGGGCAGGACCGTGCTGGTGTCGAGCCACGTGCTCAGCGAGGTGCAGCAGACCGTCGAGGACGTGGTGGTCCTCTCCCGCGGCCGGCTCATCAAGCAGGGGAAGCTCGCCGACCTCGACAGCGGCCCGCGCGGCGTACTCGTGCGCACCCCGGAGCCGGAGAAGCTCCTCGACGCGCTCGCCGCCACCGCACTGTCCACCGAGGGACGCACCGAGGCAGGTCAGATCCGGGTGGTCGGCGGAACCACCGAGCAGGTCGGGCACACCGCGTTCGCGCACGGGATCGAGCTGCACGAGCTCGTCGCCGAGGCCAGCGACCTGGAGAAGACGTTCCTGGACATGACCGAGGGCGGCCGCGACGGCGCTCTCACCGAAGGAGTTCCCGCATCGTGAGCAACACGTCCGTCAGCACGCTGGTGCGCTCGGAGTTCAAGAAGATCAGCTCGACGCGGCTCTGGTGGGGGCTCCTGATCGGTGCGGTCCTCTTCACCGGCGTCAACGCCCTGGCCAACGCGGCGTTCGCCGGTGTGGACCCAGGCGCCGGCCAGCCCACCACCCCCGGCCTGGACACGCCCGAGGCGATCCGGTCGGTGTACGCGATGTCGGCGTTCAGCGGCACCTACATCTTCGCGTTGATCCTCGGCATCACCGGGATGACCGGCGAGTACCGCTACCAGACCATCACGCCGACCTTCCTGGTCTCGCCGCGGCGCAGCCGGGTCGTGGTCGCCAAGATGCTCGCGCACATGGTGATGGGTGTCCTCTACGGCCTCGTCGCGCTCGTCGCTGCGCTCGCGGTCGGGAGCGTCGTGATCAGCGTCCGGGGGTTCGACCTCGGCTACGACGCCGAACGGCTGTGGCCGACGATGGGGCTGGCCGTGCTCGCGGTGGCCATCTGGACCCTGGTGGGGATCGGCATCGGGACGCTGATCCGCAACCAGATCGCGGCCATCCTGATCGCCATCTTCATCACCTTCCTGATCGAGCCGATCCTCACCTTCGCGCTGTCGGCGGCGGACCTCGACTGGGTCGTCAAATGGCTGCCGACGAACGTGTCCGCGGCGCTGATGGCACCCGGCGACACCCTGCTCGAGTACCTCGACTGGTGGGCCGGCGGGCTGATGCTGGTGGTCTACGGCCTGGTCCTCGCCGCCCTCGGCCTGCTCCTCTCCACCCGCCGCGACGTCTCCTGACCCACTTGTCAGACGCGTGGGCGGCTATAGCCACCCACGCGTCTGACAAGTGGGCGGGTTAGCCGCGGGGGATGCCGGACGCCTCAAGGTCGGCCGCGAGTTCTGCCTGGTCGTAGCGGGCTTCGGTGGCGGTGGCACGCAGCACGCGACGGCCGCTGATCACCACACCACGTTCGCGCTTCATGTCGGCCTCCCAGTGCTCGACCTCCATGTGGTGGGCACCATCGATCTCGAGCACCACGACGGCTCCATCTGGAAGCAGCCACTCACAATCGAGGTAGCGCTTGCGGCCGTGCCGGTCACGGCGGATCGACTGCCGGTCGGGTGCTCGCAGACCGAACCTGCGGCACATGCCTGCCACATCGAGCTCGCTCAGCGCCTGCGACCCACCAGCGATGTCCTGGATGGCCAGGCGCATGTGGGCCTTGTGGCGCACTCGACCCACGCGCGGCATCTGCGCAGCCAGCTCTGAGGCCGTGCAGAGACGTTGCTGCACGGCGGCTGCGAGGACGCCGCAGGCATAGCGTGGGTACGGCTGCCAGGCCGCAGCATCGATGGCCGAGCGAGGCATCCCGGTGCGCGGAAGCGGCGATGCCCCATCGACATCACCCTCGAAGAACCTTCTGGACTCATGCCGGTAGGTTCCGGGGAAGCTCCGTGACTTGGCGCCGCGCGGCACAACGAAATGGATGAGCTCGAGCTCCCGGCCGAAGAACTTGAACCCGGCCGTCTCCAACGCTGTCAGACCCGCCATGGCGACCAGCCCAGGCTGGTCCAGACTCACGATCCACATCATCTGCAGCCGGGTCGGCTCGAAATTGTGGGAGACGATGCAGTGCTCGCCGAAGCGCCGCCACCGACCAGCGGACACCTGCGCTCGAACATGGTGGATGCTCACGCCACGACCCGTCAGTTGGCGGAACGTGGCAACGCCTGCCTGTGCCGAGAACAGGCGGCCGATCGGGGAGGTGTGAGGCTGCTGCATGCCGGACACGATCGCCCACCCTCGCCGTACATCGACACCCCTGAACGGCGAACTGTGGACAACCCTGCCGACTTGTCAGACGCCTAAGCGCCTATAGCCACCCACGCGTCTGACAACTCGGGGAGGAAGTCGGAGGTGCCGAGGTCGAGCTTGACGGTGGCGAGGTCGTCGCCGCGGGTCGGGCCACGGTTCACGATCACCACCGGGATCCCGCGCTTGTGCGCATGGCGCACGAACCGGAACCCCGAGAGCACGGTCAGCGACGACCCGGCGACCAGCAGCGCCGTGGCCGCGTCCACGGCGTCGAAGCACCGCTGCACCCGGTCCTTGGGCACGTTCTCGCCGAAGAAGACCACGTCCGGCTTCAGCACGCCGCCGCACGACGTGCACTCGGGTACGACGAAGTCCGTGGTGTCGGAGAGCTCGACGTCGCCGTCGGGGCGTACGTCGGACGCGGCGTGCGTCTCTGCGAAGCCCGGATTGAGCCTGCCCATCCGCTCGTGCAGCGCCGCCCGACTCGTCCCAGAGCGGCAGGACAGGCAGACGACGTCGGCGATCCGGCCGTGCAGCGCGCACACCGCGCGACTGCCCGCGGCCTCGTGCAGGCCGTCCACGTTCTGGGTCACCAGCAGCCGCACTGCGCCCGCCGACTCGAGCGCGGCCAGGGCGCGGTGCCCGGGGTTCGGGACGGCCCGCTTCATCCGGCCCCAGCCGATGTGCGAACGCGCCCAGTAGCGCTGCCGTGCCACCGGACCGGACACGAACTCCTGGTAGGTCATCGGCAGGCGGGCCGGCGAGTTGGGGCCGCGGTAGTCCGGGATCCCCGAGTCGGTGCTCAGGCCGGCCCCGGTGAGCGCGACGATCGACCCGCCCGTGAGCAGGTCGATCGCCGCGTCCGACGTACGCGAAGAGCTGAGCGAGCCGCTATGCACGCGCCAACTCTACGTGCGGCGCGCGAGCCCGGCCGGGCATCATCAGCGCGGCGACGACCGCGACCGCCACGAAGGCGGCACCGACCAGCAGGGCCGGGGCGAGCGCGTCGGTGTAGCCGGCCGGGGTCAGGGCGCCGCCCGCGCCGAGGAACACCGCGGTGAGCACGGCGATGCCGAGCGCCACACCGGTCTCGCGCAGGGTCGCGTTCGCCGAGCTCGCGGTGGCGTGGTCGGCGTCCTTCATGTCGGCGAGCACCGCGGTCGCGCTCGGAGCGAAGGTCAGCCCCATGCCGACCCCGGCCATCACGAACGACGGCACCAGGCTGGCGTACGAGACGCCCGGCTCGATCAGCACGGCCATCCACACCAGCGACAGGGACTGCAGCACCAGGCCGGTCACGAGCAGCGCGCGCAGCCCGATCCGGGGAGCCAGGATGCCGGCCAGCGGAGCGACCACCATCGGCGCCGCCGTCCACGGCAGGGTGCGCAGGCCGGCGTCGAACGGGCTGTAGCCCATCACGATCTGCAGGTACTGTGCGAGCAGGAACACCGCGCCCATCATCCCCAGCGTGAAGGTCAGCCCGATCACGTTGGCGATCGAGAACTGCCGGGAGCGGAACAGCCGCAGCGGCATCACCGGGAACCGGGCGCGGGTCTCGTGCACCACGAACCCTGCCAGCAGGAGCACGGACGCCGTCAGCGCGACCAGCACCGGGGTGCTCGCCCAGCCGTCGTCGTTGCCGCGCACGATGCCCCAGATTCCGAGGAAGACCGCCACGCCCGCCAGGCCCACGCCGACGAGGTCCAGG
>JAICRS010000174.1 GCA_025966335.1 Nocardioidaceae bacterium | reverse complement strand
TTGGCGGCCCCGAAGATCGCGCAGAGGCCGAAGAACTTCTCCGACACCAGCGCTTTGATCGGGGCGGTGTAGTAGGTGCGCCGCCCGGTCGCCATCGCCGCGAAGTGGGCGCCGGTCGCAACCAGGCTCTTGCCGGACCCGGTGGGCGTGGACAGGATCAGGTTGGCCCCGGTCATCACCTCGATCAGCGCCTCCTCCTGCGCCGGGTAGAGCACCAGGCCCTGTTCCTCGGCCCAGCCGCTGAACGCGTCGTAGAGCGCGTCGGGGTCGTCGTGCGCGGACCGGGGCAGGCGTTCGGTGAGGCTCATGAGATTTCCATCTTCCCTGACCGGGCCCGGACACGAAGAGGCCCCGCCCTGTTGGGAGGTCAGGACGGGACCATTCTCAGCCTACCGGCGCGCGCCAACCTCCAGCGCCACCCGGCTGAGCGATCCCGGTCCGCTCGGGCAGGATGGGCGCATGGACCTTGATGTGGCACGTGTGCGGAGCTCCTTCCCGGCCCTGGACCAGGGCGTCGCGTACTTCGACGGACCCGGCGGGACGCAGGTCCCCACCGAGGTGGCCGACGCCGTCGCCGGCACCCTCACCTCGGGCATCTCCAACCGGGGCACGGTCACCGCCGCCGAGCAGCGGGCCGAGGCGGTGGTAGCGAACGCGCGATCGGCTGTGGCGGACCTGCTCGGTTGTACGGCGGAGGGCGTGGTCTTCGCCCGCTCCATGACGCAGGCGACCTATGACCTGTCCCGCGCACTGGCGAAGCAGTGGGGTCCCGGCGACGAGGTGGTCGTGACCCGGCTCGACCACGACGCGAACATCCGGCCCTGGGTCGCCGCAGCCGAGTCCGCCGGGGCCACCGTCCGCTGGGCTGCCTTCGACCAGGAGACGGCCGAGCTCGACGTCGAAGCGGTGGCCGCCGTGCTGTCGCCGAGGACCCGCCTGGTGGCCCTCACCGGCGCGTCGAACCTGCTCGGGACCCGGCCGGACGTGCCCACGATCGTGGACGCCGCGCATGCGGTGGGGGCGCTCGTCTACGTGGACGGGGTGCACCTGACTCCGCACGCGCCGATCTCGGTCGGTGCTCTCGGCGCCGACTTCTACGCCTGCTCCCCCTACAAGTTCCTCGGGCCGCACCACGGTCTGGTGGTCGCCGCCCCGTCGCTGCTCGAGGAGCTCCACCCGGACAAGCTGCTTCCGTCGAGCAACGACGTACCGGAGCGGTTCGAGCTCGGCACACTGCCGTACGAGCTGCTCGCGGGGACCACTGCGGCGATCGACTTCCTCGCCGGCCTCGCCTCGTCCGCCGAGGACCGCCGGACCCGACTGCTGGAGTCGATGCGGGCCGTCGAGGAGCACGAGGACCGGCTGTTCGCCACGATGCTCGACGGGCTCTCCGCGGTCGACGGCGTCACGCTGCACGGTTCACCGAAGAGGCGCACGCCCACCGCCCTGTTCTCCGTGGCGGGTCACTCCGCGCGCGAGGTCTACGAGCATCTCGCCCGGTCGGGTGTGAACGCGCCGGCCAGCCATTTCTACGCGATCGAGGCGGCCCGCTGGCTGGGCCTCGGCGAGACAGGTGCCGTGCGCGCCGGGCTGGCCCCCTACACCGACGAGGACGACGTCGCCCGCCTGGTCGCCGGGATCAAGGAGCTCGGCCGGTGAACCGGGGCGTGCTGGTGACCGGTGCCTCACGCGGGATCGGTCGGGCCATCGCCGCGATGTTCGCCGAGGCCGGTGACCGGGTCGCGGTGCACTACAACCGGTCCGCGGCCGAGGCGCGAACCGTGGTCGACTCTCTGCCCGGCGAGGGCCACCTGGCGGTGCAGGCCGACATGGCCGACGCAGATGCGGTGAAGGAGGCGGTCGACAGCGCAGCCGGCCGGCTGGGGCGCCTGGACGTGCTGGTGAACAACGCCGGCATCTTCGTGGCGCATCCACCACTGGACACGTCGTACGAGCAGTGGCAGGAGGCCTGGTCCCGGACACTCTCCACCAACCTGACCGGTGCGGCCAACGCGACGTTCTGCGCGATCCCGCACCTGCGCGAGGCCGGCGGCGGCGCGGTGGTGAACGTGTCCAGCCGGGGCGCGTTCCGCGGCGAACCGAACAACCCGGCCTACGGCGCATCGAAGGCGGGGCTCAACGCGTTCGGTCAGTCGATGGCACTGGTGCTCGCCCCGCACGACATCCGGGTCGGCACGGTGGCACCCGGTTTCGTGCAGACCGAGATGGCGCGCGAGGTGCTCGACGGGCCAGGTGGTGACGCGGTGCGGAACCAGTCGCCGTTCGGGCGGGTGGCCCGTCCAGAAGAGGTGGCGGCCGCGGTGTTCTGGCTGGCGTCCGAGGAGGCCCGGTTCTCCACCGGCACGATCATCGACGTGAACGGCGCGTCGTACCTCCGCAGCTGACGCCCTACTCGAGCAAGGTACCCAAGGGGCCGAGATCGAGGTTCAGGTCCTCCGGCGCGAGGTCGAACTGGTCACGCAGCTCGGTCATCGCGTCGTCCAGCCGCATCAGCGCGACGCCGAGCTCCTCGACCTGCTCGTCGCTGAGGTCACCTTCGTCCACGCGTCGGATCGCCTGCTTCTCCATCAGCTGACGCACCAGCTCGACGATGGTGAGCACCAGGCGCATCAGGTCCCGCTGCACCGACTCGGAGTCGGTCTCGAGCCGACGGGGCAGGTGGTGCTCAGTCATCGTGGGGCACCATCTCGGCCCGCACCGAGCTGATCAGGGCGTGCAACCGGATCTGGACGAGGTCCACGCCTGCCAGGGAGATCGTCAGATCGCCGGAGATCACCACACCCGCGCCAAGCACCCGGTCGAGCAGGTCCACCAGCGCGACCGGTTGCAACGAACGGTTCGCCTCCGCCTGCGTCCGGTTTCCGACGACCGTCACTCCGGCTCCAGAGTGGCGAAGGAGTACGGCGGCCACGGGCCCCCGTGCTCGACCCGGACGCCCGGGTGCTCGCTCCTGAGCGCCGCGACCGTGTCCAGGAACTCGTCGACCCGGCCCTGGTCCACCAGGTAGGTTCCGTTGAGGATCATCTCGCCGGTGTGTCCGGTGAGCTGTCTGTCCTGCGGGCGGAGTTGTCTACCCGCCACCGCGTGGTTCGAGAGCAAGTCGTGGATCGCCTGTGCCGCCTCGGCATCGGCCTGCGCTGTGCTCTCCCGGCGCTGTGCCTCGGTCCTGCGCCGCAGCAGGTAGGCCATGCCCTCACCCATCGTCTCGGGTGGTTCGTCGCCGCCCGTCTCGGCAGGTGCTGCCGGGTCGGCGTACGCCTTCACGCTCCACTCGCTGCGCCCCTCGATCCGGTTCAACACCTCCTCGGCCCGGTCATACCACTGCGCGAGCTGCTCACGGACGGCATCCTCGCTCAGGAACACGGTGGCCATCCGCAGCGGCGCCGTGGTGGCGCGCTCGGCACAGAAACGCGCCACGCGGTCGTGGGTGACCGCCACCGACTCGAGCCACGCAAGGTCTTCGAGGTTGCGGCGCAAGCCCTCCTCCCCGAAGTCCTGGAGACTGACGTGACTGACGACGGCGCCCAGGTCCTGGTGCTTGACCAGCTGCAGCGCCGCCTGCTCGATACCTACCTCTGTGTTCAGGACGTCGGGGTCCAGTCCACGCGAGATCGCGTAGAAGTAGTAGCCGGTGTCAGCCATCGCCACCTTCCAGCTCCCTCACTCGTTCCCTGAGGCGCCGGTTCTCGTCGCGCAGCCCGTCAGGCTTGCCCGTGGTCAGCATCGGGTCGTTCTCCCACCAGTCGATGCCCATCTCGCGTGCCTTGTCGACCGAGGCGACGAGCAGGCGGATCTTGATGGTCAGCAGCTCGATGTCGAGCAGATTCACCTTGATGTCGCCGGCGATGACGATGCCCTTGTCGAGAACCCGTTCGAGGATGTCCGCCAGGTTCGCCGGCTGCGGGCGGTCCGCCGCGGCGTACGGAGCAGCACGAGAACCGCCGGTGACCAGAGGCCGGCTCGGTTCGGTCATCAGCCCCTCCCGTCCTCACTGGCCCGACCCCGGGTGTACCGGCGAACGCGCTGGTACCCCGTCAGCTCACCGGATCCATCGACGTCGACCTCGTAGACGGCCAGGATGTCCGTCGAGTCGGGGATCCGGCGGCTCTCGACGACCTCGATGCTCACGCGCCAGCCGTCTTCGGTGCGCTCGATCCCGGTGATCCCCTCCGCGGAGCGTCCTGTCAGCTCGGCGAGCTGTCCAGCCGCCGCGCGCGCTATCTTCACCGGAGACGACTTCTCCGCCGTCGCCGCCCCACCGTTCGCGTTCTTCCTTGCGCTGCTCCTGCGTGCACCGGGCTCGGTCTTTGCCGCGGCGCTCTTGCGGGCTCTGGGGATGCTCTTGGTCGCGGTGGGCTCGTGCCCGTCGGACGCGCTCTTGGTCGGTGTGCTCTTGCGTGTGCGCGGCGCGCTCTTCTTGGCGGCCGCGTCCGCCGGGGCGGCCCTCTTGGCGGTGCTCTTCTTCGCGGTGCTCTTCTTGGTGGCGCTCTTGTCCGCGGTGCTCTTCCGAGTTGTGGCCATGGTCAGCGGTCCTCCCTTCGGCTCAGCGACGTCGGCTCTCCATGAGCCGTGCGATGAGCTGCTCCTCGATCGTCTCGGCCTCGTCCTCCGACAACTCGCCCGCCGACCGTTGTTCGTCGACGAGCTCGAGCTGGCGTCGGATGGCCTCGGGATCGTAGTACTGCTCCTCGGCCTGTTCGAGGATCTGCTCGGCGATCCACACCGTACCGCGCACCGGCGCGAGGGGCAGTCCGAGCAGACCGGTCAGCAGTCCCATTCTCCTCTCACTCCTCAGGGATGAAGTCGTAGAGCGCCATCGGGCCGACCAGGCTCATCCGGACCCGGCCTTCCATCTCTTCGGCGAGGTCCTCTGCCGCTGCCTCGAACTTCTGCCGCCGCTTCTCGTGCACGGCGAAGGAGGCCTGGATCAGCTCTTCCATGCCGGACACGTCGCGCACGGCATGATCGGCTGCATAAGGAGCCAGCTTCTCGAGGATCCGCTGGCCGTCGACCTCACGTTTGCCGTCGACTGCCTTGGCGACCAGCTCACCCAACCGGATCCGGTCGTAATGCGTCGCATCCTCGGGCAGGTCGCGGGTGCGCCGGCGGAGCTCGGCCACCTCGGGCTCCTGCGCGACGACCTCGGCCAGCACAGCGTCCAGGACGTACCGCGCTCGTACGGTGAACTGGCTCATCCCAGCGATCTCGTCGAGCATCGTGACGAACCGTTCCCGGTGCGGACGGAGCAGCTCGGTGACGACCGCAGTCTCGTCGGCCAGCACCGAACCGAAACGCATCGGCAGCACCGGACCCTGCGCTGCCAGGTCGTTGAGCACCGCACTGTGGGCCAGCACGTCGCGACGAACACCGAGCGGACGGTCCGGGTCGATCGACTCCACCACGGCAGCCAACGAACCGTCGGCGATCAGCGAGATGCCGTTGCCCATCCCGTCGGAGGAGGAGAGGTCGTCGACAGCGGTAGCAGCCGCGACCACGCCGTAGACGTAGCAGGCCTCGTGAACCGGGGCCTCCGTCGGCGCGTCCGCGGCTGCCATCGCCGCGCTCCTGTCTGCGATCACGACTCCCGTTCTCGACGACGCGGCCGCGAGGATGCGGCCTTCTTGCGCGGCCTGCGTTCGCGCTCCTCGTCCTCGTCCTCGTCATCGTCGTCGTCGCCTGATCCGAAGATGGCTTCCTTGGCGCCGGTCAGGGCACCGGACGTCTTGCCCTTGGCGCCACCCTCCATGACGCCCTCGGCCATCTCGGGGAGGTCCTTGCCGCCCTTCTCGTAGAGATCGAGGCGGTTCGTGGCCTCGGCGAACCGGAGGTAGGTGTCGACGCTGGCGATCACGATCCGTGCGTCGATGGTGATCAGCTCGATGCCGACCAGCGAGACCCGAACGTAGGCGTCGATCACGAGGCCCTTGTCGAGAATGACCTCGATCACGTCCGCCAGCCCGCTCGGCGCCGGCCGTTCGAGGTATCCGCCGCCCCGCCGTTGAGAAGATGCCACCGTCATGAGTTCACCTGTTCTTTCGAGCTCTGGCCCGCTTTTTGGGGCGGGGTTCTTCTTCCGGTTCGGCTTCCTCTTCCTCCTCGTAGCCCTCCTCCTCGTCGCCCTCCTCCTCGGGCTCCGCCTCATCCTCCTCGTACTCTTCCTCGTCGTCTACAGGCTCTTCGTCCTCGTACTCGTCGGCTTCGTCGGCGGGCTCTTCCTCGTAGTCGGCCTCGTCCTCGGGCTCGCCTTCCTCGCCCTCTTCCTCGCCCTCTTCGTCGCCCTCTTCCTCGTACTCGTCCTCGGGCTCGCCTTCCTCGCCCTCTTCGTCGCCCTCTTCCTCGTACTCGTCCTCGGGCTCCTCGTCGTCGGCCTCAGCCTCGTTCTCGGGCTCGCCTTCGTCCTCGTACTCGCCTTCGTCCT
>JAICRS010000079.1 GCA_025966335.1 Nocardioidaceae bacterium | reverse complement strand
TCGACTACGACGCCTTCTGCGGCGCGATCAGCGAGGAGGCCGCCGACGCCGCCGCCGAGTCCACGATCTCGGTCAGCCAGCTCGAGCAGATGCTCAAGGAGCGGGCGAACGGCGAGCGTGACTTCGTGCTGGTCGACGTCCGGGAGCCGAACGAGTACGAGATCAACAAGATCCCCGGCTCGGTGCTGATCCCCAAGGGCGAGTTCCTCAACGGCCACGCACTCGAGCGGCTCTCCCAGGACAAGCAGGTCATCCTGCACTGCAAGTCCGGCGTGCGTTCCGCTGAGGCGCTCGCGGTCGTCAAGGGCGCCGGCTTCAACGACGCGGTCCACGTCGGTGGTGGCGTGGTGGCCTGGGTGAACCAGATCGACCCGTCGCAGCCGTCGTACTGACGCGCCGGAAGGCGTAGCTCCTGCGTCGTGACCTTTCCGGAGGAGCGTCGTTGTGTCTGATGACACTTTGACGTTCTGGGAAGGAACAACGATGCAGGTATCTCGGACTCGCGCGCTGGCCTCGGTCGGCGCGAGCGCTGTGCTCGCGGCCGCCGCCGTGGCCGCCGTCTCGACCCCGGCCGGCGCGGAGACCGCCTGGGCGCCGGCGGACACGGCGACCATCCACCCAGGTGTGCAGATGTACACCGAAGGCGCCCAGTGCACCGCCAACTTCGTCTACACCGACGGTGCCGGTGACGTGTACGTCGGCTATGCCGCGCACTGCGCCGGGCTCGGTGCGGCCACCGACACCAACGGCTGCGACGCCGGGTCGCTTCCGCTGGGCACCAAGGTCGAGTTCGTCGAGGGTGGCAGCCTGCTCACCGCGGGGACGACGGTCGGCACCGGCACCCTGGCCTACAGCAGCTGGCTGACCATGCAGGAGTCGGGCGAGACCGACGAGAACGCCTGCGCCTACAACGACCTGGCGCTGGTCAAGGTCGACGACGCGCACGTGGCCGACGTCAACCCGTCGATCCCGTTCTGGGGCGGACCGGTCGGGATCAACACCGACGGCACGGCTGCGGGGGAGACCGTCTACTCGTTCGGCAACTCCAGCCTCCGCGCGGGCATCGAGCAGCTCTCCCCGAAGCAGGGGATCAGCGTGGGCGACAACGTTGCCGACGCCGGCTGGTCGCACCCGGTCTACACGCTCAGCCCGGGCGTCCCGGGTGACTCCGGCAGCGCCTTCCTCGACGACGAGGGCAACGCGCTCGGCACCCTGTCCACCCTCGCGATCGCGCCGCTCGCCGGCTCGAACGGCGTGGGCGACCTGAACCTCGAGCTGAAGTACGCCCAGGCCAACGGCGGCATCGCCGGCCTCGAGCTGGTCCCCGGCACGGAGCCGTTCTCGCCGATCCTGTAGCCGCAGGACGCACCCGAGACAGGGCCCGGTACCTGCCACCGGGCCCTGTCGCCTGCGCACCGCGGTTCGGGCGGCCCCCGGGGACCTCTGGTTCAGTACGCTGCCCGAGTGGCACGGGGACGAAGCAGCGGACTGTGGGCGGCCGCCGTCGCGGCCGGACTGGTCCTCCTCGTGTGGGCAGCCGCGGCGGGACCGGTCGGCATGCTCAGCCCGTCCGGTCGTCGGTTGGAGTTCGACGCTCCGCCGCCGCCCACGCCCACGCCGAGCGACGAAGGAGTGCCGGGCGACCCGCTGGAGTCGCTCCGAGGTGACGGTGCCGGCGGGATCGACCTCAGCTGGGTGGGTCAGCTGATCACCTGGGCGTTCGTGCTGACAGTCCTCGGGCTGGCGTTGATCGGCCTGCGTTGGCTGTGGCAGAACCGGTGGCGGCCGTCGCCGAAGCCGCAGGTGGCCGAGTTCGACGTACTCCCGGAAACCGCCGTCGCCGAGGCACTGCGCGACGACGTCGACGCTCAGCTCGCCGCCATCGAAGGGGGCAACCCGCGCAACGGGATCGTCGGCTGCTGGCTGCGGCTCGAGGACATCGTCGGCCGGGCCGGAATGCCGCGGAACGCGTGGGAGACGTCGGCGGAGTACACCGTGCGGATCCTCAAGGCCCTTGACATCGACCCGCGCCCCATCGGCCGGCTCGCGGGTCTCTACCGCGAGGCCCGGTTCTCCGAGCACGAGCTCGATGAGACCGCGCGGAGGGCAGCCACCTCGGCGCTGCGCGCGCTCCACGCCGACCTCCAGGCGTTGGGCGACCGGCAGCCGCAGGACGGGGCTCGCCGGTGACTACGGCGCGGCGGAAGTGGACGCTCCGGATCGGTACGGCGCTGGGCGTGTGGGTGGTGACCGTCGCAGCCACCGGGCTGCTCGGCAACGACCCGCAACCCGGCCTGATCGCACTCGTGATCGCCTGCGGAGCCGGTCTGCTGTGGCTCTACCTCGACGTCTCCGCCGCCGCCGAACCGGCCCGCTGGCGGCTCGTCGACGACGACCCCATCCGGCCCCGCGGCGAGGACCCACGACTGGCCATGTTCCACCGGGTGGTCGCCGGCCACCTCGACTCCCGCGACACCAACGACCAGCTGCATCGCTACATCGCCGCGGTCGCGGACCAGCGGCTGGTGGCCAGGCACGGCATCAGCCGGCTCGCGGACCCCGACCGCGCGGCGACCGTGATGGGCCCCGAGCTCACCGGCTTCCTCGCGCATCCACGCGCCCGCCTGTCCCTGTCCCAGATCAACCACCTGCTCGACAGAATCGAGGCGTTGTGACCGCACCCGCTCTTGCCGTTCCCGAGGTGTCCGACCTGGCGGGTGAGGTCCTCGACGAGGTCGCCCGTGCGGTCGTCGGGAAACGGGCCGCGCTCACCCTCGTGCTCAGCAGCATCCTGGCCGGCGGGCACGTGCTGATCGAGGACTTCCCGGGCCTGGGCAAGACCCTGGCCGCGCGGTCGTTCGCGCAGACCCTCGGACTGCAGTTCACCCGCGCCCAGTTCACCCCGGACCTGCTGCCGGCGGACCTGACCGGCTCGTTCATCTACGACCAGAAGGAGGCCCGGTTCGACTTCCGGCCCGGTCCGCTGTTCACCGGCCTGCTGCTCGCCGACGAGATCAACCGCACCCCGCCCAAGACCCAGGCCGCGCTGCTCGAGGCGATGCAGGAGCGGCAGGTGACCGTCGAGGGCCAGACCTTCCCGCTGCCGGCGCCGTTCCACGTGCTCGCCACCGCCAACCCGGTCGAGTACGAAGGCACCTACCCGCTGCCCGAGGCGCAGCTCGACCGGTTCCTGATGCGGGTCAGCTTCGGCTACCCCAGCCAGGACCAGGAGTGGGACGTGCTCTCCCGCCGCCTCGTCCGGCAGCGCGAGGAGCAGACCCTGGACCCGGTGACCGACGCGGAGGGGCTGCTCGCGATGCAGGCGGCGATCGAGACGGTGACGGTCGAGGAGTCCGTCGGCCGCTACTGCGTCTCGCTGGCGACCGCGACCCGGTCCCACCCGCAGGCGCTGATGGGGTCCTCGCCGCGCGGCGCGCTCGCGCTGATGCTGACCGCGCGTGCGTACGCCGTCATCGACGGCCGTGACTTCGTGGTGCCCGAGGACGTGAAGACGGTCGCGCCCGCGGTCCTGGGGCACCGGGTGACGGTCAAGCCCGAGCTGTGGATGTCGGACGTGACCGGCGCCTCCGTGGTGGCCGGCGTCCTCGCGCAGGTGCCTACCCCCGCGCCGCTGGAGCCGGGACGGGGACGGCACGGATGAGCCCCGCCTGGCGACCGACGCCGGCCCTGATCCGGGCCGGCCTCGCGTCGCTGACCCTGGCCGTGATCGGCGTCGTCGCCGGGCGGCCGGACCTGCTGGTGCTCGCCGCACCCCTGCTCGTGCTCGCCGCGGGTGGGTTGCTGCACCGGCCCGTCCGCGTGCCGGGGACCGACTCCCGACTGCTGCACGCGAGCCTGCGCGAGGGCGAGGGAACCCTGGTCCGGTGCGCGGTGACCGACGCGGGGGACGTCGAGCACGCGGTGGTCGCGTTGACGCGACACCAGCATCTCGCCTACCAGCCGCCGTACGGCGTGCGCGGCGTCACCGCCGGGCCAGGAGCCGCCGCGGTCACGGTCGACATCCCGGTCAGCCCGCTGCGGTGGGGGAGGCGCGCGGCCGGCGACGGACTGGTCGCGGCGACCAGCGGCTGGGCCGGGTTCCGTTCCGGACCCGTCGAGCTGCGGCCGCACACCCTGACCACGCTGCCGATGCCGGGACTGTTCGACACCACCGCCCCGACGCCGCATCCGATCGGACTGGTCGGCACCAACCCGGCCCGTCGCACCGGCGACGGCACCGACTTCGCCAGCATCCGCCCCTTCACCCCCGGGGACCGGCTCCGGCGGGTGCAGTGGCGGGTGTCGTTGCGAACCGGCGCCCTGCACGTCACCAGCACCCACTCCGAGGAGGACAGCAGCATCCTGCTCGTGGTGGACGCGGTCGCCGACATCGGTGTCGGTGAGGGCGTCCACGGCCGGCCGAGCAGCCTCGACGTCGCGGTCCGGGCGGCCGGCGCGGTGGCCGAGCACTACCTCCGCCGCGGCGACCGGGTGGGGCTGCGGGTGCTGGGTACGACGCAGCGCAGCACCGTCTCGATGGGGGCGGGCACCCGGCACCTGCGACGGGTCCTCGACACCTTGGCTCACATCGTGCCCGGCGGTGACCGGCACGTGGACCCGAACCGGATGCAGTTCGGTCTCTCCGCCGGCACGGTCGTCATCGTCCTCTCGCCGATGCTCTCCGACGAGGCGGTCGGCGCCACGCTGGTGCTCGCCCAACGCGGGCTGAGCGTGATCGTCGTGGACACCCTCCCGGCGGACCTCGACCTCGGTCAGGACGACCCGCGGCTGCGGGTCGCCTGGCGGTTGCGGAGCCTCGAGCGGGACGCGCTGCTGCCCAAGGTGCAGAAGGCCGGCGTCCCGGTGGTCGCGTGGCGGGGGCCGGGCACGCTCGACGAGGTGCTGCGCAGACTGGGCCGCCGGGCGTCGCTGCCGACGTTGGTGCGCCGATGAGCCGGGGCTCGGAGATCACGTCGTTCCTCGACGGGCTCACCCGGCTCAGCCGGCAGCAGTGGACGCTGCGCGGGTTGGTCCTCGTCTCGCCGTTCGTGGCGCTGTTCGCCACCCACCAGGCGGGTGCTCCCTGGAGGTCGTGGCTCGCGGCACTGCTCCTCGGGGTGACGCTGCTGTCGGCGCTGCTTCCGGACTCGCACGCGCCGCTGGCGGTGCTGCTCCTGACCGGCGTGCACTGGGTCCTGGCGGTCGGCGAGAACCTGTCCGGGTGGCTGCTCGTGGTTGCGATCTCGTTGCTCGGCTTCCATGTCGCGTGCCTGCTCGCGGCGTACGGCCCGCCGTCGGTCGTGCTCGACCCTGTCCTGCTGCGCCGGTGGTCGGCCCGCGCGGGACTCGCGGCCGCGGCCGGGATCCTGGTGTGGCTGGCTGCGTGGGTCGCGGAGGGGCTGGAGCCGCCGGGGAGCGGTTGGCTGCTCGCGGCGGCGCTGCTGGTGCTGCTCGGCTGGACGGTACTCCTGGCCCGCAGGCTGGTCGGGGCCGCCGGATAGCCTGTGCGGCGTGGACCAGGAGGAGTACGTCGAACGGGTGCTCGCGCTCATCGAGCGGATTCCGGCCGGCCGGGTGATGAACTACGGAGCGATCGCCGCGGTTGTCGGGGTCGGCGGGCCCAGGCAGGTCGGCCGGGTGATGTCGCAGTACGGCGGGTCCGTCCCGTGGTGGCGGGTCGTCCACGCCGACGGCAGCCTCGCCGTGTGCCACGACGGCGGAGCGCGGCAGCACCTCGTGGCGGAGGGCACACGGTTCCGGCCCTCGGGCTCGGTGGACATGGCGGCGGCGCTCTGGTCGCCCGAGGAACTCGAGGGAGTGCCAGATTCTGTCGGCGGTCCGTGATGGGATTGTCGATATGTCGAAGTACCGCCTGACCTATCCCGTTCCGGGCGGATCGACCCCACCCGTGCTGGACGAGTTCCAGCAGTCGGTGGTCGACCACGCGGGCGGGCCGCTGCTGGTGCTGGCCGGTCCCGGAACCGGGAAGACCACCACCTTGGTCGAGGCGATCGTCGACCGGATCGAGCACCTTGGAGCCGCGCCGGACTCGGTGCTGGCCCTCACGTTCAGCCGCAAGGCCGCCGAGCAGCTGCGCGACCGGGTCACCGCACGGCTGGGCAGGACGATGACCACCACGCTCAGCTCGACCTTCCACTCCTTCGCCTACGGGTTGCTGCGCGCCTACGGGCCGAAGGGGCTCTATGACGACCCGCTGCGGCTGTTGAGCGCACCGGAGCAGGATGTCCAGCTGCGCGAGCTGCTGGTCGGTGCGCTGGAGACCGGCACGTCGCGGTGGCCGGCCGGGCTCGCCGAGGCGCTGCGCACCCGGGGCTTCGTCCGGGAGGTGGCCGCGGTGATCGCCCGTGCCCGTGAGAAGGGGCTCGACCCCGACGACCTGGCGAAGATCGCGGCCGATGCCGGCCGGGAGGACTGGGCCGCGGCGGCGTACTTCATGGAGGACTACCTGACCAGCCTGGACTACAAGGCGGCCGTCGACTACCCGGAGCTGATCCACCGCGCCGCGGTGATGGCCGCGGAGCCGGACGTGCAGGCGCGGCTGCGGGAGCGGTTCTCGTGGGTGTTCGTCGACGAGTACCAGGACACCGACCCGCGGCAGGTGGCGCTGCTGCGCGCCCTCGCCGGCGACGGCCGCAACCTGGTCGCCGTCGGCGACCCCGACCAGTCGATCTACGCGTTCCGGGGGGCCGAGGTCCGCGGCATCCTCGACTTCCCGAAGGAGTTCCCGACCTCGACGGGCCGGCGCGCCCCGGTGGTCGCGCTGCGCACCACCCGCCGGTTCGGTGCGACCCTGCTGGCTGCCTCCCGCGAGGTCGCCAAGGGGATCCCGACCGCCGGTGCGGTCGACGGCGAGCTGTTCCGGAAGTTCCGCTCGCCCGCCCCGTCCGCGGGCGAGTTCGGGGACGGGGAGGTGGAGGTGGCCCTGTTCGCCACCCCGCGGGCCGAGACCGACCACATCGCCGACATGCTGCGGCGGGCGCACCTCGAGCAGGGCATCGGCTGGTCGGAGATGGCGGTGCTGGTCCGGTCCGGCAAGTCGTCGATCCCGGCGCTGCGCCGCGCGCTGCTGGGGTCGGGCGTGCCGGTCGAGGTGGCCGGTGACGAGCTGCCGCTCGTGCGAGAACCCTCGGTCGCGCCGCTGATCGAGGGGCTCACCGCGGTGGTGAACCTTCCCGAGATCACCGTGGAGCAGGCCCACTACCTGCTCTCGTCCCCGCTCGGCGGCCTGGACGCTGCGGAGGTCCGGGCGCTCGGCCGGCAGCTGCGGGTCCAGGACCGGGAGACCTGCGAGGGCGAGCGGATGCCACTGCCGTCCGCGGAGCTGCTCCGGCGGGCGTTGCTGGAGCCCGGTGACCTGGTGATGCTCGGCGGTCGCCCCGCGGAGAAGGCGCGACGGCTCGCGGTGCTGCTGGCCAAGGCCCACCGTGAGCTCGGCTCCGGCCGGACCGCGGAGGAGGTGCTGTGGACCCTGTGGTCGGGCACCGGCTGGCCGCGGCACCTGCGCGGCAACATCGAGCGCGGCGGGCACGCCGCCCGGCTCGCGCACCGCGACCTGGACTCCATCTGTGCCCTGTTCGAGGTGGCCGCGCGCGCGGAGGAGAAGCAGGGCCACACCAGCGTGCAGAACTTCCTCGACGAGCTGGTCGCCCAGCAGATCCCCGCCGACACCCTCGCCGAGCGGGGAGTCCGGGGCGACGCGGTCCGGTTGCTGACCGCGCACCGGTCCAAGGGCCTGGAGTGGCGGCTGGTCATCGTCGCCGGGGTCCAGGAGGGCGGCTGGCCGAACCTGCGCCGCCGCGGCTCGCTGCTCGAGGCCGACCGGATCGGCGCCGACGGACTGCTCCCGCCGACCGCGACGACCGCCCTGCTCGCCGAGGAACGACGACTGTTCTACGTCGCCACCACCCGCGCCCGGCAGCGGCTGGTCGTCACCGCGGTCCAGTCGACGGAGGAGGACGGCGACCAGCCCTCCCGGTTCGTCACCGAGCTCGGGGTGGAGCCGTCCGAGGTCCGGGGTCGCCCGGCCCGGCCGCTGTCGATGACCGGGCTGGTGGCCCACCTGCGCCGGGTCGCCGGGGATGCGTCGAACCCCCCGCTCCAGCAGGCGGCCGCCCGGCGCCTCGCCCGGATGGCGACGGCCACCGACCACGGCGACCCCCTCGTGCCGCAGGCCGACCCGGCCAACTGGTGGGGCACCCGTGCCCGCAGCCACTCGCCGCAGCCGTTGCGCGACATCGAGCGGCCGGTCAGCCTCTCGGCGAGCGCCCTCGACGGCCTGGTGAACTGCCCGACCCGATGGTTCCTGGACCGGGAGGCGGCCGGCAGCTCGGCGCAGACCTTCGCCCAGGGCTTCGGACTGGTGGTGCACGTGCTCGCCGACGCGGTCGGCAAGGGCGAGGTCGCCGACCCCGAGGAGCTGGTCGCCCACGTCGAGCAGGTGTGGGACCAGCTGGCGTTCGAGACGCCGTGGGCGCGCGACAAGCAGCGCGCCGAGGTGCGCGAGGTGATCCGCCGGTTCGTCGCCTGGCACAACGGCCGACCGGACCGCAGCTATCTCGCCTCGGAGCAGTCCATCGAGGCCGCGGTGACCCTGCCGGACGGCGAGCGGGTGGTGCTGCGCGGCTTCGTCGACCGGCTCGAGCTCGACCGGGACGGCAACGTGGTGGTCATCGACTTCAAGACCAGCAAGAACCCATCCTCCAAGGACAAGCTCCTCAACCACGCACAGCTCGGCCTCTACCAGCTCGCCGTCGACCACGGCGCCGCGCAGGAGCTGGCCGGGCCCGGTGCGCGCTCTGGCGGCGCCGAGCTGGTGCAGCTGCGCATCGACGACAAGGGCATGCCGAAGGTGCAGCCGCAGGGCCCGCAGGAGCCCGGCGCCGACGGCCACAAGCTCGCCGAGGTGCAGCTGATGAACGCCGCCCGGGTGATCCGGTCCGAGGAGCTCACCGCGACCGAGAACGACTACTGCGACTACTGCTCCTTCCACTCGATGTGCCCGGTCAAGGGCTCCGGGACGGTGCTCTCATGACCCACCCGGCATGCGCCATCGGCACCTCGGCAGACCTGCGCGCGGTGATGGGCACTGAGTTCGAGTTCAGCGCGCAGCAGTTCGCCGCGATCTCGGCGCCGCTCGAGCCCGCGGTGATCATCGCCGGCGCCGGATCCGGCAAGACCGAGGTGATGGCCGCCCGGGTCGTCTACCTGGTCGCCACCGGCCAGGTCCGGCCCCAGGAGGTGCTCGGGCTCACCTTCACCACCAAGGCGACCAGCGAGCTGATCGCCCGGATCCGCACGTCGCTGCGTCGCGCCGGCTACCTCCGTCCGCTCGACGAGCCTCTTGCGGAGGGCGACGAGGAGCCGGTCGAGCCCACGGTCGCGACCTACAACGCCTATGCCGCCAACCTGCTCACCGAGCACGGGCTGCGGATCGGTCACGAACCCGACACCCGGGTGATCGCCGACGCGTCGCGCTACCAGCTCGCGGCTCGGGCGATCGGGCGGCACCGCGGCCGGATCGAGCTGCTCACCGACAACATGAAGACGGTGATCGGCTACCTCCTGCAGCTCGACGCACAGCTGTCCGAGCACCTGGTGAGTCCCGCACAGCTGCGCGCGTGGCAGGCAGAGGAGCTGCCCGGCTGGCTCGCTGCGGAGCCGGGACCGAAGGGTGGGCACAGCGGCATCGACGCGGTGCTGGCCACGATCCGCAAGCGCGCGGAGCTGCTCGGGCTGGTCGAGGACTACCGCGCGCTCAAGGCCGAGCTGGGCCTGATGGACTTCTCCGACCAGATCTCGCGCGGCGCCCAGCTCGCCACCGAGTCTCCCGAGGTCGGCGCTCTCGAGCGGGCCAAGTTCCGGGTTGTCCTGCTCGACGAGTACCAAGACACCTCGGTCGCACAGGCGCTGATGCTCTCCGCCCTGTTCTCCGGAACCACCACGGACACCGGCCGTGGACATCCGGTGATGGCCGTCGGCGACCCGAACCAGGCGATCTACGGGTGGCGCGGCGCGTCGGTGTCGAACATCCTCGGCTTCGGCGACGACTTCCCGCCCGGCCCCGGCGCATCTGCGGAGGCACGGGTCTACTCGCTGACCGTGAACCGGCGCTCGGAACGACGGATCCTGTCCACCGCCAACGAGCTCGCCGCACCGTTGTACGCCGACGAGCGCACCCGGAGCGCGCCGCTCGAGCCGAAGCCGGGAGCCGGTGACGGTGAGGTGCGTGCCGCGCTGCTCGAGACGTACGACGACGAGCTCGCCTTCCTCGTGGCGCAGGTGAAGGGCGCCCACGGGGCGATGGGGACCCCGCTGTGGAAGGAGATCGGCGTGCTGACCCGGGACAACGCGCACGCCGCCGACGTCTACGACGCGCTCACCTCGGCAGACATCCCGGTGGAGATCGTCGGCATCAACGGCCTGCTTCGGCTGCCCGAGGTCGCCGAGGTGGTCGCCACCCTGCAGCTGTTGCACGACCTCACCGCGAACGCCTCGATGCTCACGCTGCTGGCCGGGCCGCGCTGGGCGGTCGGCACTCGCGACCTGGCGCTGCTGGGCCAACGCGCCAGGCACCTCGCCGCGGCTCCCGGCGCCGGTTCCCGCGACGACGACCGGAGCATCGAGGAGCAGCTCGCGGCAGTCGTCGAAGGCACCGACCCCACCGACCTCGTGTCGCTCAGCGACGCCATCGACGATCCCGGGCCCGCGGCGTACTCCCCGGAGGCGCGCGAGCGGTTCGCGCTGCTGTCGGGGGAGCTGCGCTACCTGCGCGGGTTCGTCGGTGAGCCGTTGCTCGACCTGATCCGCCGGATCATCGAGGTCACCGGCATCGAGCTCGAGCTCGCCGCGTCGGGCAACCGCACCGCCGAGTCGCGGCGGGAGAACCTCGACACGTTCGTGAAGGCGGTGGCCGATTTCCAGTCCCTCGACGGGCAGGTGTCGCTGCCGGCCCTGCTGGCCTACCTGCAGGCCGAGGACGAGCTCGGGAACGGGCTGGACGCGGCCACCCCGTCGGTGGCCGACTCGGTGAAGCTGCTGACCGTGCACCGGGCCAAGGGCCTGGAGTGGGACGTGGTGTTCCTGCCGGGCGTCTGCAAGACGAAGTTCCCCAACACCCAGGGTCGCACCCAGTGGCTGAAGGGCCCGGCCGTGCTGCCCTCGCCGTTGCGGGGGGACGCCCGCGACCTGCCGATGCTCGAGGACTACAGCGAGTCGGCGGTGAACGGGTTCGGGAAGGTGGTCCGGGCGCACGACGAGATCGAGCAGCTCCGGCTCGGGTACGTCGCGTTCACCCGCGCGCGGCGGTCGATGCTGGTGTCCGCGCACTGGTGGAAGCCGGGCCGCAAGAAGCCGATGGGGCCGTCGCCCTACCTGCTCGACGCGGTCGCCTCGCTCCGTGCGTGGGGCCAGGCGCCCGAGCAGTGGTGCCCGGCCCCGGACGACGACGCGGTGAACCCGGTGCTGGAGAACAACGTCGTCCATCCCTGGCCGGTCGAGCCGAACGGTGAGGAGATCGACCGCCGGCTGCAGGCCGCCGCCCTGGTGCGGTCCGCGATGGCCGAGCTCGCCGAGCTCGCCGAGCCGACGCTGTTCGACGCCGAGCCGGCCCTGTTCGACCAGCCGGACCTGTTCGGCAGCGAACCGGGGCTGTCGGCCGCGGACGCCGCGCTCGTGGCCGAGTGGGACGGCGAGCTGGAACGGCTGCTACAGGAGGCTCGTGAGGC
>JAICRS010000109.1 GCA_025966335.1 Nocardioidaceae bacterium | reverse complement strand
TTGGGCGCAACGCCGATGCACTCGCAGTTCCCTCCACCGACACACGGGCACACCAGGGCGTAACGCAATAGCCCGCAGAATGTTCGAGTCCGTTCGCCATGTTTGTGATGCATAAACGATGCACGGCACCCGACCGACGAAATCTGACCTCCGTCTCGCCGGGCATTCCTGCAGGTCACTCCCCCACCACGCGACCGCGGAACCGACTTGAGCTAAGGACGTTTGTGATGCATAAGTGAGGTTTCGCGGTCTCGAGCTCAAATTGAGAACCGCCTGTTCCCTGCGTTTTTGCAGGTCAGAGGCGGTTTTTGCGTCGGGCTGACAGGATTTGAACCTGCGACCCCTTGACCCCCAGTCAAGTGCGCTACCAAACTGCGCCACAGCCCGATGCCCGGGATCGACCAGCGACCCACGGGCGGAGTGAACCTTACCGCAGCGGCGCGGCGGTCCAGAACTCGGCTACTTCCTGCGCTTCTCGCGCGGTCGCTGCTGCACGTGGATCGGCGTACCGACGAAGCCGAACTCCTCACGCAGGCGCCGCTCGATGTAGCGCAGGTAGCCGGCCTCGAGCTTGCCGGAGGTGAACAGCACGAAGGTCGGCGGGGAGGTCGAAGCCTGGGTGCCGAACATGACCTTGGGCTGTTTGCCGCCGCGCACCGGGTGCGGGTGCTCGGAGACCAGCCGGCCCAGGAACGCGTTGAGGGCGCCGGTCGACACGCGGGTCTCCCAGCCCCCGAGCGCGGCGTCGAGCGCCGGAACCAGCTTGTCGACGTGCCAGCCGGTGCGCGCGGTGATGTTCACCCGCGGCGCCCACTGGACGCGGACCAGGTCGCGCTCGATCTCGCGGTCCAGGTAGTAGCGGCGCTCCTCGTCGACCAGGTCCCACTTGTTGAAGGCGATCACCAGCGCGCGACCGGTCTCGGCCACCGAGGTGATGATCCGAAGGTCCTGCTCGGACACCGGCTGAGAGGCGTCGACGACCATCACGCAGACCTCGGCCCGCTCGATCGCGGTGTTGGTGCGAAGGCTCGCGTAGTACTCGTGCCCGGACGCCTCCTTGACCCGCTTCCGGATTCCGGCGGTGTCGATGAAGCGCCAGGTGCGGCCACCGAGGTCGACCAGCTCGTCGACCGGGTCCACGGTCGTGCCGGCGACGTCGTCGACGACCACCCGGTCCTCGCGGGCCAGCCTGTTCAGCAGCGACGACTTGCCGACGTTCGGCTTGCCGACGATGGCGACCCGGCGCGGGCCACCGACCTCGGCGAACGACTCCGGAGGCGTCTCCGGCAGAGCGGCCAGCACGGCGTCGAGCAGGTCACCGGAACCTCGTCCGTGCACGGCCGAGACGGGGAACGGCTCGCCGAGTCCGAGGTTCCACAGGCCGTAGGCCTCGGCCTCGACGCGCTGGTCGTCGACCTTGTTGGCGGCGAGTACGACGGGCTTGCCCGACTGTCGCAGGACCCGGACCACACCCTCGTCGGCGTCGGTGATGCCGACCGTCGCGTCGACGACGAACAGCACGGCGTCCGCCAGTGAGACGGCCATCTCGGCCTGAGCGGTGATCCGCTCCGAGAGCCCACGACCCTCGGGGTCCCAGCCGCCGGTGTCGACGACGGTGAAGGCCCGTCCGTTCCAGTTCGCGTCGTAGGAGATCCGGTCGCGGGTCACCCCGGGGATGTCCTGGACGACGGCCTCGCGACGACCGATGATCCGGTTGACCAGGGTCGACTTGCCCACGTTGGGGCGGCCGACCACGGCCAGCACGGGGACCACGCCGGGCGCGGCCTCGTTGAACTCAGTCGTCATGCTTCTTCTTTCGTGATGGTGCGCGGTCCAGGCCCTCGAAGAGCTCTTGCGCGGTGAAGCCGGGAATGGGGCCGGGCAGGCTGCGGCCGGTCATGTCCCTTGCGTCAACGAGATGGTCGACGAGCCTATTCCGGAGCAGTTCGGTCGCCCGTCGTACCTCCGCCTGCCTTCGCGGCCAGGGCTGTCGCTCCAAGTAGACCGGAGGTCCGTATACCAAGTCGAATCGGGCCCCGCGCGCCGGTATCGAGTCGAGGTGCCCGCCGGGCTCGCGGGTGCCGAAGATCGCCACCGGTACGACGGGCGCCCCGGTCACCATGGCCAGGTAGGCCACCCCCGCGTGGGCCCGCTGCAGCTCGCCGGCCCCGCGATTACCTTCGGGGAACACGGCCACCACTCCCCCGTCACGGAGCACCTTCAGGCAGTCCTTGATCGCTCGTGGGTCCACCTCGTAGCGCGACAGCGGAATCTGGCCGACCGCCCGCAAGGCCCTGCCCATGCCGCCCTCGAACATCTCCTTCTTGGTCAAAGCATGCACCGGCCGCTGCGTGAAGGCGGCCAGCATCGGGCCGTCGAGCAGCCCGATGTGGTTCGACGCGATGATGAACGGTCCTCTTCTCCGGATCCGTTCCGCGCCGTAGATGCGCACGTCGTACCGCCGGTTGAACCAGGTCCTGCCCAACGGTCGCAGGACACGCAGCAGCCGGTGCGAGGGATGCACCGCGTCGTGCGTGCGCGGGATCTCCCAGTGCTCGGCGTGCCGGCCGGCGGACGGCAGGGTGCCGCTCACCCCTGCGCCTTCTCCACCAGCGTCACCACCTGGTCGATGACCTCGTCGAGCGTGAACGGCGTGGTGTCGATGTGGTGCGCGTCCTCGGCCATGGTCAGCGGTGCGGCCGCCCGGCCGGAGTCGGCCTTGTCGCGCCGGATCAGGTCGATCTGCGTCGCCTCGACGGTCGCTCCGGCCAGCTCGGCGGTACGCCGGGCGGCCCGAGCATCCGGCTCGGCGGTGAGAAACACCTTCACCGGGGCGTCCGGAACCACCACGGTGCCGATGTCGCGGCCCTCGACCACGATCCCGCCCGCACCGATGATCTCGCGCTGCTCACGCAGCAACCGGGCACGGACCTCGGGCACGGCGCTGACCGCGCTGACCACCGAGGTGACCTCCTGCTCCCGGATCGGACCGGCCACGTCGGTCCCGTCGACGGTGATCATCGGCGCCTGCGGGTCGGTGCCGGACTCCAGCACCGGATCACCGGCGTGGGCCGCGATGGCGGCCGGGTCGTCGAGGTCGACGCCGTGCCGCAGCATCCACCAGGTGATCGCGCGGAACTGGGCCCCGGTGTCGAGGTAGCGCAGCCCCAGCCGCGTGGCCACTCCTCTGGACGTGCTGGACTTCCCGGAGCCCGAGGGCCCGTCCATCGCCACCACGGTGGTTGAGGTCACCGCGCACTACCCCTTCCGATCGACCGAAGACGTCGGCCGAAGCCTACCGGTGGGTTGTCCACCCCCGGGCCTCGAGCGCGCCCTTGAGGAAGTCGACCCGGTCGGTGGCCACGGCCAGCTCCACCAGACCGACGGGTCTGCCCGGGTCGTGGTCGATGTGCAGGTCCTCGACGTTGACCCCGATCTGGCCGGCGTCGGCGAGCAGCCGCGCCAGCTCGCCGGGGTGGTCGGGGACGGCGACGAACAGGGCACCGACGGGCTCCGCGGGCCCGCCGTGCTTCCCGGGGATCGCGGCGGTCCCGGCGACCCCGCGGTCGAGCACCGCGGCGATCGTGCCCCGCTCTCCGTCGCGGACCGCGGCCAGCAGCCGGTCGACATCGTCGCGGACGTCGCCGAGCAGTGCGGTGAGCGCGGGCGAGTTGGCGGTGACGATCTGCAGCCACAGCAGCGGGTCGCCGGCCGCGATCCTGGTCACGTCGCGCACCCCCTGACCGGACAGAGCCAGGTGGGACGACGGGGCATCGGTCAGCCGCGCGGCGACCAGGGCGGCCAGCAGGTGCGGCAGGTGCGAGGTGCGCGCCACCGCCTGGTCGTGCTCGTCCGGGGTGAACCGGAGAGGGGTCGCGCCGCACAGGCCGACCAGCTCGTCGACCAGGAACACCGCTCCCGGGTCGGAGCCCTCGTGCGGCGTGACCGCCCACGGGCGACCGTCGAACAGGGCGGCCGACGCCGCGAGGGGACCGGACCGCTCACTACCGGCCATCGGATGGCTGCCGACGTACCGGGACAGGGAACCCGTCCCCATGCGCCTCTCGACCTCGCGCAGCGGCGCCGACTTCACGCTGCCCACGTCGGTCACCACGGCCTCGTGGCACTCGAGGGCCTGCGTGATCGCCTCGGGGAGGTGGTCCGGCGGCACCGCGACGACGACCAGCTGCGGCCGCGCACCGTCCGAGGCGGCGGTGCCGGCCCCCAGCCCGGAGGCGATCGTCAGGTTCTGCGGGTTCACGTCCTCGAGCAGCACCTCGAGCCCGTGCCGGCGCAGTGCGAGCCCGATCGACGTACCGAGCAAGCCGGCGCCGACCACGAGCACCGGCCCGGTCAGCGCACCGTCCGCCAGAGGCATCAGCGGGTTTCCTCGTCGAAGACCGACTGGGTGCGGGTCAGGTCCCGGCGCAGGTTCGCGGCGCCGTGCAGGTAGACGTGCGTGATCGCCGACCGCGGCAGGTCGGTCTCCACGTGCGCCATCATCCGGACCACCCGCGGCATCGAGCCCTCGATCTCCAGCTCCCGCGCGCAGATCAACGGCACGTCGCCGAAGCCGAGCCGCCGGGCGGCGTAGGCGGGGAACTCCGAGACCAGGTCCGAGGTGGCGGTGAAGATCACGCTGATGAAGTCGTCGACGGCCAGGTCGTTGGCGGCCATCACGTCGGTCACCATCTCGGCGACCCGTTCCAGCATGTGCTCGCGGACGTCCTCGTCGAGCTGGGTCGCGCCTCGTACCGCCCGCACCGCCACCGTGCCTCGCCTCCTGGATCGTCCGACGTGCAAACCCTAGTGGCTCACCGGCTCACAGCTTCGCGGCGTCCAGCAGGGTGCCGAGCTCGTCGCGGGTCAGCTCCCTGAGCTCACCCGGGCGTAGCCCGGTCACCGGCACCGGACCGATGGCGGTGCGGGTCAGCCGCTGCACCGGGTGCCCGACCTCCTCGAGCAGCCGGCGGACGATCCGGTTGCGTCCCTCGTGGATCACCAGCTCGACGATGGCCTTGTCCCGGTGCGAGGACAGCACCCGGAACGAGCTGACCTGCACCGGGCGGTCCTCGAGAGCCACACCGTCCAGCACCCGCCGTACGGTGGCCTTGCTCACCGGCCCGGGCACCTCGGCCACGTAGGTCTTCTCCAGCTCGTACGACGGGTGCGCCACCCGCTGCGCGAAGTCACCGTCGTTGGTGAGCAGGATCAGTCCCTCGGTGTCGGTGTCGAGCCGGCCGACGTGGAACAGGCGCTCGGGTCGCTCGGCGACGAAGTCGGAGAGCGTACGTCGTCCCTCCGGATCCGACATGGTGGACACCACGCCGCGCGGTTTGTTGAGCACCAGGTAGACGTGCGCGGACACCGGCGGAAGGCGCTTGCCGGCGACCCGGATCACCGCGGTGCGCGGGTCGACCTTCGTGCCGAGCCTGGTGACCACCTCACCGTCGACCTCGACCTGGCCGTCGAGCATCAGCTCCTCGCACTTGCGCCGGCTGGCCACGCCGGACTGGGCGAGCAGCTTCTGGAGCCGGACCAGTCCGTCGTCGTCGGTGCCGCCCGTGGTCGGGGAGCTCACGCGGTCTCCTGCGCCGCCACTTCCTCGGGGCGCTGGTCGGGGTCGTCGAAGTCGCCCATCTCCGGCAGGAACGGCGCCAGCTCGGGGAGCTCCCCGACGGAGGTGACCCCGATCCGCTCCAGGAAGTAGTTCGTGGTCCGGTAGAGCAGCGCCGTGGTCTCCTCGTCGGTGCCGCACTCCTCGACCAGGCCGCGGGCGACCAGCGTACGCATCACGCCGTCGACGTTGACCCCGCGGACCGCCGAGACCCTTGCCCTGCTGACCGGCTGCTTGTAGGCCACCACGGCGAGGGTCTCCAGCGCGGCCTGGGTCAGCCGGGCCTGCTGGCCCTCCAGGACGAACCGCTCCACGACCGCGGCGTACTCGTCGCGTGTGTAGAACCGCCAGCCGCCGGCGACGTTGCGCAGGTCGAAGCCGCGGCCCTGCTCGGCGTACTCGTGAGCCAGCTCCTCCAACGCGGACCGGACCTGGTCAGCCGGGTAGCCGACCGCCGTCGCGAGGGCGACGTGGTCCAGGGGCTGGTCGGCGACCATCAGCACGGCCTCCAGGGCCGGTCGGAGCTCGGCGACCGGGATCGCCAGGGTCTCCGCCTCGGAATCGGCCGACTGCTCGGCGTCGGCCGACTGCGGTTCGAGCTCGACGTCTGCTTCCGCAGCGATGTCGGTCTGCTCGTTCACTCTGCCTTCCTCTCCTCGTGCCGCTCGACTGCCTCTTCGTCGTCGGCGACGTCCTCCGCGGGCTCGTCCACCGGAGGCTCCGCGTCCGGGTGTCCGTCGAACTCGTCGGTGATGGTGACCTCACCGTCCTCCGAGCCGGTCCAGCGGACGGTGAGCTCGCCGAGCGGTGACATCTGGTCGAAGGACACCGCGCCCTCCCGGAACAGCTCGAGCAGCGAGAGGAACCTCGCCACCGTGGTCAGCGTGTCCGGCGAGTCCCCCGACAGCGCCCGGAACGTCATCGTGCCGGAGCGGCGGAGCCGGTCGACCACGATCGCGGCCTGCTCCTTCACGCTCACGGTGGGGGCGTGCAGGTGCGCCATCGAGAACTCGAGGACCGGCTTGGGCTCGAGCGCCTTGGCTGCCAGTGCGGCGAACTCCTCGAGTCCCAGACCGATCAGCACCTCCGGCAGCAACGTGGCGAACCGCTCCTCGAGGCCGACCGCGCGCGGATACCTGCGCGCCTCGCCGACCATTCGCTGCTCGAGGACCGACGCCACCTGCTTGAACGCGCGGTACTGCAGCAACCGGGCGAACAAGAGGTCCCGAGCCTCCAGCAGCGCGAGGTCCTCCTCGTCCTCCACGTCGCCGGACGGCAGCAGCCGGGCGGCCTTGAGGTCGAGCAGGGTGGACGCGACCAGCAGGAACTGGGTGGTCTGCTCGAGGTCCCACTCGGGGCCGGCCGCCTTGATGAACGAGATGAACTCGTCGGTGACCTTCGACAGCGCCACCTCGGTGATGTCCAGCTTGTGCTTGGCGATCAGGCTCAGCAGAAGGTCGAACGGGCCTTCAAAGTTGTCCAGGCGTACGGCGAAAGCGGCCGGTGTCTCCGCGTCGACGGCGACCGTCTCGGCGACGTCGGCGACCGGATCGGACACGTCGATCGTCATGTCTGCATCAGCCGTTGCACGAGGACGCTGTCCTCGCCGTTCGCCTCGTAGTCGGCGAGCGCGATCGCGACCGCCTCCCTCACCAGCCGGCCGCGGTCCACGGCCAGGCCCTGCCCGCGGCGCAACATCAGCCGCGCGTGCTCGAGGTCGAGCAGCTCGTCGGCGGTGACGTAGACGGTCATCTTCTCGTCGTGACGCACCCGCCCGCTCGGCGTACGCCTGCGCCCGGGCTTCGTACCACCGGTGTCCATCGCCGGGGCCGCGTCACGCGACTGCTCCGTGTCCGGGGCCGCCTCGTCCGGGACAACGGTGGGCCGGAACAACTCGTCGGCGGCCGGCACCCTCACCCGTCGAGACAACGGGCCAGCACCTCCCTGGCCAGCTGGCGGTAGGCCTCGGCACCCGCGGACGAGCTCGCGTAGCTGGTGATCGGCTCCCCCGCGACGGTCGAGTCGGAGAACTTCACGGTGCGCCGGATCACGGTGTGGAAGACGGTGTCGCCCCAGGCTTGAACCAGCCGCTCCATGACCTCCCGACCGTGCAGCGTGCGGCCGTCGTACATCGTGCCGAGCACGCCGTCGATGGTCAGCTTGGGGTTCAGCCGCTCCTGGACCTTGTCGATCGTGGTCTTGAGCAGCGCGACCCCGCGCAGCGCGAAGTACTCGCACTCGAGCGGGACGATCACGCCGTCGGAGGCGGTCAGCGCGTTGACGGTGAGCAGGCCCAGCGAAGGCTGGCAGTCGATCAGGATCACGTCGTAGTCGGCGATCACCGGCTGCAGGATCCGCTGGAGGGTCTGCTCCCGGGTGACCTCGTGCACCAGCTGCACCTCGGCGGCGGACAGGTCGATGTTCGAGGGCAGCAGGTCCATCCCGGGCACGCCGGAGGGGACGATGACCTCGTCGATCTTGACGTCGCGCTGCATGAGCAGGTTGTAGATGCTCAGGTCCATGTCGTGCGGGTTCAGGCCGAGGCCGACCGACAGCGAGCCCTGCGGGTCGAAGTCGACGAGCAGCACCTTGCGGCCGTACTCCGCGAGCGCGGCACCGAGGTTGATCGTGGTCGTGGTCTTCCCGACGCCGCCCTTCTGGTTGCACATCGAGATCACGCGGGCGTTGCCGTGGGTGGTGACCGGCCGCGGCTCGGGCAGCTGCGGCATCGGCCTGCCGGTCGGACCGATCACCGGCTCGGCCGGCTCCTCGGCTCGTCGGAACGGGATCGGTTCGCTCACGCGCTCGGGGTCTCCTGTGGCTGCGGGGGAAGAGTGCACGCCATCCATGAAGGCCGGGTTGACGAGCGGGGGGACCTCGGAAGCGCTGCTTCCATAGGATCCGGTGCCGTATTCGTTCACGCTCGTTGCCTCTCGTTGACGGGCCACGCTGCGCGAGATGTCGCCATGTCGACAGGCGAAGCCGACATACTGCTCCGTCGCGCGCAACGCGGCGACTCTATGTGCTGCGCGTCGCGACCTACAACAAGATCGGCCGACGCGAGTACCTCCCCAGTAAATCTGGGGACAACCTGTGCAGCGGGTAGGCGCGCCGTACACAGCCTTCCACGCCCTGGGGAGAAGTCTGGGGACAACTTCGGGTCGCGGAGGGACCGGGCGCGGGTCAGCCGAGCGCCCGCGGGTGGGCGGTGGCATAAACCTCGCGCAGGCTGTCCACGGTGACCAGCGTGTACACCTGGGTGGTGGTCACCGAGGCATGCCCGAGCAGCTCCTGGACCACCCGGACGTCCGCGCCGCCATCGAGCAGATGGGTCGCGAACGAGTGCCGCAGGGTGTGCGGGGAGACCTCCGCGGTGACACCGGCCCGGTCAGCGGCCTTGGCCAGCACCGTCCAGGCACTCTGCCGCGACAACCGGCCGCCTCGGGCGTTGAGGAACACGGCCGGCAGCCCCCTGCCGACCGCGGACAGCTCGGGCCGGCCCCGGACCAGGTAGGACTGCACCGCGTCCAGCGCGAAGGAGCCCACCGGCACGATCCGCTCCTTGCTGCCCTTTCCCCGCAGCAGCACGGTCCCCTGCTCCGGGTCGAGGTCGTCCAGGTCCAGCCCGACCGCCTCCGAGATCCGGGCCCCGGTGCCGTAGAGCACCTCCAGAAGCGCCCGGTCGCGCAGCGCCAGCGCGGTGCCCGGCGAGCCGGCCGCGTCCAGGATCGCTTCGATGTCGGCCAGCGGCAGCGCCTTCGGCAGCCGTTTCGCGGGCGAGGGCGGGCGTACGGCGGTCGCCGGGTCCACCTGCGTCA
>JAICRS010000009.1 GCA_025966335.1 Nocardioidaceae bacterium | reverse complement strand
GGTGGAGTCGCTGACCGACGACCTCGAGGCGGAGGCCCTGAGCCTGATGGCGAAGGTGGAGGAGCTCGGCGGAGCGGTTCGGGCCATCGAGCACGGCTTCCAGAAGAACGAGATCGAGAAGGCGGCGTACCAGATCGCGAAGGAGATCGACTCCGCCCAGCGGGTGGTCGTCGGGCTCAACAAGTACGCCTCGGCCGAGGAGGAGCCCTACGAGCCGCTGCGCGTCGACCCGGCGATCGAGGCCCAGCAGGCCGAGCGACTGGCCGACCTGCGCGCGTCGCGGGACAACGACGAGGTCGCCAAGCACCTGGCCGCGCTGAAGCAGGCGGCCGAGGGCGACGACAACGTGCTCTACCCGATGAAGGAGGCGCTGCGGGCGCGCGCCACGGTCGGCGAGGTCTGCAACGCGTTGCGCGAGGTGTGGGGCGTCTACTCGCCGCCGGACGCGTTCTGACCTGACGCCCACGGTCGACTACCGTGGGCTCGTGCCGCCCCACCTTCCCGATGTGACCGCTGCCGTCGACGCGTTGAGCGACGAGCTCATCGCCGTACGCCGTGACCTGCACGCGCACCCGGAGCTGGCCTGGCAGGAGGAGCGCACCACCGCGCTGGTGGCCAAGCGGCTCGAGGAGGCCGGGCTGCGGGTCCAGCTGCTGCCCAAGAGCGGCCTGCTGGCCGAGGTCGGCGAGCCGGCCGGACCGACCGTGGCCCTGCGGGCGGACCTGGACGCGCTGCCCGTCGACGACTTCACCCAGGACCCGTGGGTCAGCACGAACCGGGGCGTCGCCCACGCCTGCGGCCACGACGTGCACACCACGGCGCTGCTCGGCGCCGGGCTCGCGCTGGCCGCGGCACACCGCGAGACCCGGCTGCCCGGCCGGGTGCGGCTGCTGTTCCAGCCGGCCGAGGAGATCATGCCCGGCGGTGCCCTCGAGGTGATCTCCACCGGTGCGCTCGACGGGGTCGGCCATGTGTTCTGCCTGCACTGCGACCCCGGCCTGGACGTCGGACAGGTCGGGCTGCGTTCCGGGCCGCTCACCGGCGCCGCCGACTCACTCAACGTCCGGCTCACGGGCAAGGGCGGGCACACCTCCCGGCCGCACCTGACCCAGGACCTCACCTATGCACTCGCGAAGCTGGTCACCGACCTGCCCGCCGCGCTGTCGCGGCGCCTCGACCCGCGTGCGGGCGCGAGCCTGGTCTGGGGAATGGTCCGTTCCGGCTCCGCCAAGAACGTGATCCCGTCGAGCGGCGAGGTCGCCGGCACGGTCCGGATGCTCGACGCCGTCGCCTGGAACGAGGCAGAGGGCCTGATCCGCGAGCTGATCTCCCAGATCGTCGCGCCGTACGGCGTGGGTGCCGAGGTGACCTACGTGCGCGGGGTGCCGCCGGTGGTCAACGAGCCGGAGGCCACCGCCGTGCTGGCTCGCGCGGTGGAGTCGGTGGTCGGCGAGAAGGGGCACGTCCAGACGCTGCAGAGCCTGGGCGGCGAGGACTTCGCGTGGTACCTCGAGTCGGTGCCGGGCGCCATGGGGCGGCTCGGCACACGCACACCGGGCGGGCCGACGTACGACCTGCACCAGGGCGACCTGCACATCGATGAGCGCGCGGTGGGGATCGGTGCCAAGGTGCTCGCCGCAGCGGCGGTGGAGGCGCTTGTTACCGGATAGGTAACAACTTGCCCCGATCGGAGCGTTCTCACGCTCCGTCTCGCATGGCGGTATTAGGGTGAGCCCTGGTCCGCACCAGCCGCGGGCCTCACATCTCGATTCCCAGTAGGAGGCGCCGTGAAGAAGACGGCACGCGTAGCGGCACTTGTCAGCATTGCCGCACTGACCCTGGCCGGCTGCGGCGACCGCGGCGAGACCGGCGCGACGGGCAACAACACCGAGTCGGCTTCGTCCACGCCGTCCCCCACGCAGAGCAACCCGGACTTCAAGGCCTGCATGGTCTCCGACTCCGGCGGCTTCGACGACAAGTCGTTCAACCAGACCTCGCACGACGGCCTCGAGCAGGCTGCGCAGGAGTTCGGCATCGAGACCGCCGAGATCGAGTCGCAGTCGGACTCCGAGTACGCCGACAACATCAACGCGCTGGTGCAGCAGGACTGCAACATCATCACCACCGTCGGCTTCCTCCTCGGTGAGGCCACCGAGGCTGCGGCCAAGAAGAACCCCGACGTCGACTTCTCGATCGTCGACTTCGCCTACGAGAAGGCTCCCGAGAACCTCAAGGGCCTGACCTTCAACACGGCGGAGCCGTCGTTCCTGGCCGGCTACCTCGCCGCGGGCATGTCCGAGTCGGGTGTCGTCGGCACCTTCGGCGGTCTGCCGATCCCCACCGTCACCATCTTCATGACCGGGTTCGCGCAGGGCGTCGATCAGTACAACACCGACAACGACGCCGACGTCCAGGTGATCGGCTGGAACCCGAAGACCGAGGAGGGCTCGTTCACCGAGGACTTCGAGGACAAGACCAAGGGCCAGACGATCGCCGAGAACATGATCCAGCAGGGCGCCGACGTGATCTTCCCGGTCGCCGGCCCCGCCGGCCTCGGTGGCCTGCAGGCCGCCCAGGACAACGACGCCTTCGGCGTCTGGGTGGACACCGACGGCTGCGTGAGTGCCGCGGAGTACTGCGACGTGCTGCTGACGTCGGTGGTGAAGGGCATGGACGTGGCGGTGAAGGACTCGATCCAGGCGTCGCTCGAGGACACCTTCAGCAACGAGGTCTACGTCGGGACGCTCGAGAACGAGGGTGTGGGCATCGCTCCCTACCACGAGCTCGAGCAGGAGATCCCGCAGGAGCTCAAGGACAAGGTCGAGGAGCTGAAGCAGCAGATCATCGACGGTGAGATCACCGTCGGCTGACGACTGCTCGACAAAGCTCAGGTGCATCACCAGTCGGGGCGAGAGGACCGGGTATCCTCTCGCCCCGACGCACACCCGCATGTGCCGCACGCGGGGCCGGGCCGGTATGGAGAGGACTGTCCATGGAGCTGGAGATCCGGGGCCTGACCAAGAGGTTCGGCTCTTTCGTCGCCAACGACGACATCAGCCTCACCATCGAACCGGGCGAGATCCACTGCCTGCTCGGCGAGAACGGGGCCGGCAAGTCGACGCTGATGAACATGCTCTACGGGCTGCTCGACCCCACGTCGGGGGAGATCCTGCTCGACGGGGAACCGGTCCACTTCACCACCCCCGGCGACGCGATCAACGCGGGCATCGGCATGGTGCATCAGCACTTCATGCTGGTGCCGGTGTTCACCGTCGCCGAGAACGTGATGCTCGGTCGCGAGCAGACCCGCGGCCTCGGCATGCTCGACCGCGGCAAGGCCGCCGAGCTGGTGCGGGAGCTGTCGGCCCGCTACGGGCTGGACGTGGATCCCGAGGCGATGGTCGAGGACCTCCCGGTGGGAGTCCAGCAGCGGGTGGAGATCATCAAGGCGCTCGCGAACGAGGCCCAGGTGCTGATCCTGGACGAGCCGACCGCGGTGCTCACCCCGCAGGAGATCGACGAGCTTATGGAGATCATGCGGTCGTTGAAGGAGCAGGGGACGTCCATCGTCTTCATCACGCACAAGCTGCGGGAGGTCAAGGCGATCGGCGACCGGATCACGGTGATCCGGCGCGGCAAGGTCGTCGGGACGACCGCGCCCGGCGCTTCCGAGCCGGAGCTCGCCGAGATGATGGTCGGCCGCGCCGTGAAGCTCCAGGTCGAGAAACCCGAGCCGACGGTGGGTGAACCGGTGCTCGACGTGCGCAACATGACCGTGATCGACGCGCGCGGCCACACGGTGGTCGACGACATCTCGTTCCAGGCCCGCGCCGGCGAGGTGCTCGGGATAGCCGGAGTCCAGGGCAACGGTCAGACCGAGCTGATCAAGTCCCTCATGGGCCTGGTCAAGCCGGACGCCGGGCAGATCCTGATCGACGGCAAGGATGTCTCCAAGCAGGGACCCCGCGAGACCCTGGAGCAGGGCATCGGCTACATCCCGGAGGACCGGTCGCACGACGGGTACGTCGGGGGCTTCACCGTCCGGGAGAACCTCGTCCTGGACCTCTACAAGCACGACGAGTTCTCCAACGGGCTGGCGCTGCGGCTCGACGCGATCGCCGACAACGCCCGGGAGCGGATCGAGGAGTTCGACATCCGCACCGAGGACATGGACTCGCTGGTCAGCTCGCTGTCCGGGGGCAACCAGCAGAAGGTGGTTCTCGCCCGGGAGTTCTCCAGGCCGCTGAAGCTGCTGATCGCGTCACAGCCCACCCGTGGGGTGGACGTGGGCTCGATCGAGTTCATCCACAAACGGATCATCGGCGAGCGGGACCGCGGCACCGCGGTCGTGATCGTCTCCACCGAGCTGGACGAGATCTACGCGCTCTCGGACCGGATCGCCGTGATGTACGCCGGCCGGATCGTCGGCACGGTGACACCCGACACGCCCCGCGAGGAGATCGGTCTGATGATGGCGGGGGCCAGCACGGAGCAGGAGGGAAGCCACCGTGGCTGACGACAAGGGGAAGGCTGTGAGCTGGCTGCCCACGGCCAAGGTCACCGTTGCCTCCATCCTGCTGGCGCTCGTCGTCGGCGCCCTGCTGATCGTGGTCAGCGACCGGAAGGTCGTCGAAGCGGCCGGGTACTTCTTCGACTACCCGTGGGACTTCTTCGTCTTCGCCGGCGAGGCGATCTGGGACTCCTACCGAGCGCTCGCGGTCGGTGCCGCCGGCTCGTGGAACGCTGTCACCCAGACCCTCGAACGCGCGGCGCCGCTCATCTGCGCCGGCCTCGGCGTCAGCCTGGCCTTCCGGGCCGGCATGTTCAACATCGGGGCGCAGGGGCAGCTGATCGTCGGCGCCATCTGCGCCGGTTACATCGGCTTCACCTACGACCTCCCGATCGTGGTCCACCTCCTGGTCGCCGCCACCGCCGGTATCGCGGGCGCCGCGGTCTGGGGTGGCATCGCGGGCCTCCTCAAGGCGCAGACCGGGGCGCACGAGGTGATCACCACGATCATGCTCAACTACGTCGCCGTCTCGCTGTTGCTCTACCTCCTGACCAAGGACGCCTTCCAGCGCGAAGGGTCGAACAACCCACGCAGCGAGGCGGCCGCCGACACCGCGCTGTTCCCGGAGATCTTCGGGTTCCACGCCGGGGTGCTGGTGGCCTTCGCGGTCGCTTTCGCGGTGTGGTGGCTGCTCGAGCGGAGCACGCTCGGCTTCGAGATGCGCGCCGTCGGGGCGAATGCCGACGCCGCCCGCACGGCCGGGATGAGCGTGCCGAAGGTCTACACCCTCACCATGCTGGTCGCCGGTGCGCTCGCCGGTCTGGCCGCGGTGCAGCAGATCCTCGGCCACCAGGACTCGCTGACCGCCAACGTCGCGGGTGCGATCGGGTTCGACGCGATCACGGTGGCCCTGCTCGGGCGGGCCACCCCGCTCGGAACGGTGCTGGCGGGCCTGCTCTTCGGCGCCCTGGCCTCCGGGGGCATCCAGATGCAGGCCGGGGTGGGGACCCCGGTGTCGCTCACCCAGGTCCTGCAGGCGCTGATCGTGCTGTTCGTCGCCGCCCCGGCCCTGGTGCGCGCGGTACTCCGGATGCGGGACACGGGCGGCGGCGCCACCGTGATGGCGAAGGGATGGGGCTCGTGAGCACCGTGCTGGACAGGGAAGCGACCGGGGCACCCGCCGTGCGGGATCGTGCGTCGGTCCGCCGGCAGATCAAGCTGGTGGTCACCTTCGCGATCGTCTCCGCGCTGCTGCTTTACTTCGCGCTGGCGATCGAGAACGACACGGTCGGTTACGTCCTCGACACGACCCGCGGAGACCTCCCCGCGAAGCCGGTGGTGTGGACCTCGGTCGCGATCGCCCTGCTGATGACGGCGCTCGCCGGGATCGACCGGTTCCCTCGCGGCGGGCTGGCCATGGTGGCGTACGTCGTCGTCGGTCTCGCCTTCTACGCGGGCTTCATCGTGTGGGCCTACTCCGACCAGGCCGAGGCGGGGTTCCAGTCGGCGATCGCCAACCCGCTGCCGGGCACGATCCGGATCGCCACGCCGCTGATCCTGGGGGCGCTGGCGGGCGTGCTGTGCGAGCGGTCCGGCGTGATCAACATCGCGATCGAGGGCCAGTTCCTGATGGGTGCCTTCTTCGCCTCCGTCGCCGCGAGCCTGGCGTTCAGCGCCTACATGGGTCTGGTCGGCGCGATCCTGGCGGGTGTCGGCGTCTCCGCCCTGCTGGCGGTGTTCTCGCTGCGCTACCTGGTGAACCAGGTGGTGCTCGGTGTCGTGCTGATCGCGCTCGCCTCCGGCCTGACCAGCTTCCTGCTCAGCCAGATCCCGGGGGACCCGGAGATCCAGCAGTACCTCAACGAGCCACCGGTGCTGGACAACATCGCGGTTCCGGTGCTCTCGGAGCTCCCGGTGGTCGGTGAGGCGCTGTTCGACCAGACCGTCCTGGTCTACCTGATGTACGCCTCCATCGTGTTCGTCTACGTACTGCTCTTCCAGACCAGGTGGGGACTGCGGGTCCGCGCGGTCGGTGAGCACCCCAAGGCCGCGGACACGGTCGGCATCAAGGTGAACCGGGTCCGTTGGCAGGCGGTGCTCCTCGGCGGCGTCTTCGCGGGACTCGGTGGTGCCTTCTTCACCGTCGGTTCCACCGGCGCGTTCGACCGTGACCTGTCCGCGGGCAACGGGTTCATCGCGCTGGCCGCTGTGATCATGGGCCGCTGGCACCCCATCGGGGCCACGATGGCGGCGCTGTTCTTCGGGTTCATGTGGAACCTCCAGAGCCAGCTGAGCTTTGTGGACAAGATCCCGGGCCAGCTGCTCGGCGCGACGCCGTACCTGGCCACGATCATCGCCGTCGCCGGCTTCGTGGGCCGCAACCGCCCTCCGGCCGCCGACGGCGAGCCCTACGTGAAGAGCTGAGCGATGACCGACTTCGACTGGGGCCGGCTCATCGACGCTGCCCGCGACATCTCCACACACGCCTACGTGCCCTACTCCGGCTACCGGGTGGGTGCGGCTGCCCTCTCGGACGACGGCCGGGTGGTCACGGGCTGCAACGTGGAGAACGCGTCGTACGGCCTGACGCTCTGCGCCGAGTGTGGACTGGTCTCCAGCCTGCATGCGAGCGGTGGCGGGCGGCTGACCCACTTCGTCTGCGTCGACGGCGAGGGTGAGCTGACCTCCCCGTGCGGACGCTGCCGGCAGCTGCTCTACGAGCACGGCGGGCCCGACCTGCTGCTGCTGACCGTGACCGGCGCGCGTCCGATGAGCGAGGTCCTGCCCGACGCGTTCGGTCCGGACTACCTGACCTGAGGGGACACCATGGCAGAGCAGCATGACGCGGTCGAGGTGATCACCGCCAAGCGGGACCGCCGTGAGCTCAGCGACTCCCAGATCGACTGGGTGATCGACGCCTACACCCGCGGCGCCGTCGCCGACGAGCAGATGTCGGCGCTGGCGATGGCGATCCTGCTCAACGGGATGGACCGGCGCGAGATCTCCCGGTGGACCCACGCGATGATCGCCTCCGGCGAGCGGATGGACTTCTCCTCGCTGTCGCGGCCCACAGCCGACAAGCACTCGACCGGTGGTGTCGGTGACAAGATCACGCTGCCGCTGGCCCCGCTGGTGGCCGCCTGCGGGGTCGCCGTGCCGCAGCTGTCCGGCCGCGGGCTCGGGCACACCGGTGGCACGCTCGACAAGCTCGAGTCGATCCCGGGCTGGCGTGCCGACCTCGGCAACGCAGAGATGCTCGACCAGCTCGAGGACGTCGGCGCCGTGATCTGTGCCGCAGGCACCGGCCTCGCACCGGCCGACAAGAAGCTCTACGCGCTGCGGGACGTGACCGGGACCGTGGAGGCGATCCCGCTGATCGCCAGCTCGATCATGAGCAAGAAGATCGCCGAGGGCACCGGTGCCCTGGTGCTCGACGTCAAGGTCGGCACCGGGGCGTTCATGAAGGACGCCGAGCGGGCCCGGGAGCTCGCCGAGACCATGGTCGCCCTCGGCACCGATGCCGGCGTGCGCACGGTCGCGTTGATCACCGACATGTCGACCCCGCTCGGGCTGACCGCCGGCAACGCGCTCGAGGTCCGCGAGTCGGTCGACGTGCTCGCCGGCGGGGGACCGGCCGACGTGGTCGAGCTGACCCTCGCGTTGGCGCGCGAGATGCTGCAGGGTGCCGGCGTCACCGACGTCGACCCCGCCGAGAAGCTCGCCGACGGGTCCGCGATGGACGTCTGGCGGCGGATGGTCCGCGCTCAGGGCGGCGACCCCGAGGCGGCCCTCCCCCGCGCCCGGGAGACGACCGTGGTGAACGCGCCGCGCAGCGGGGTGCTGACCCGGCTCGACGCGATGGCGGTCGGCCTCGCCGCATGGCGGCTCGGCGCCGGACGGGCGCGCAAGGAGGACCCGGTGCAGGCCGGTGCCGGTGTCGAGATGCACGCCAAGCCGGGGGATGCGGTCTCCGAGGGACAGCCGCTGCTGACGCTGCACACCGACGACGCGGAACGGTTCGACCGGGCTCTCGCCGGTCTCGAGGCCGCTGTCGAGATCGTCGGGGACGGTGCGTCGTACACCCCCGTGCCGCTGGTGATCGACCGGGTGGCGGCCGGTTAGGGCGTCGTTCAGCCGTGCGGTGCTGAATCAGGCGGCTCCCGGGCGGTGAGCTTGCGCCAACCGGTCACCGTGACCTGCTGGCGTGCGCCGGCCGGGGGGAAGGTGCGTGAGCCGGTCACCGTGACCGGATCAGGTGACCCGCGCGGTTGGGTCGGGGAGGTTTGCTCCTGGCCATGCTCGACGACTCCTCCGCCCGGGATGCAAGGATGTCGCCATGGCTGAACTCATCTCTGCTCCCACTCGCATACCGGTCCCGGGCGGCAAGGTCATCGACGAGTACGTCGGCCGGGTCAACACCGGCACCGAGGCCGTCTCGGTCGCGCACATGATCGCGCCAGGAGGCTGGGTCGAGCCGGCACAGGCGCCCGACTTCGACGAGGTCACCGTGGTGCTGCGCGGGACGGTCCGGGTCGAGGTCACCGCGGACGGTGGCACCGAGACCATCGACGTGCCCGCCGGCCAGGCGCTGGTCACCCGCGCCGGCGAACGGGTCCGTTACTCCACGGGCGAGGAGGAGACCGAGTACGTCGCGGTCTGCATGCCCGCGTTCTCCCCGGAGACGGTCAACCGTGACGAGGAGCCGGATGCCGACGCGTGAGCAGGTGCTGCGGGCGCCGAAGGTGCTGCTGCACGACCACCTCGACGGTGGCCTGCGCCCGCAGACGATCCTCGACCTCGCGACCGGAGCCGGGCACGAGCTGCCCGCTGGGGACGCGGAGTCGCTGGGCACCTGGTTCGAGGAGTCCGCGAGCTCGGGCTCGCTCGAGCGTTACCTGGAGACGTTCGACCACACCGTCGCGGTGATGCAGACCGCCGAGAACCTGCGCCGGGTCGCCCAGGAGTGCGTCGAGGACCTCGCCGCGGACGGTGTGGTCTACGCGGAGGTCCGGTACGCCCCTGAGCAGCACCTGACTCAGGGGCTGGCCCTGACCGACGTTGTCGACGCGGTGCGGGACGGGTTCGCGGCCGGGGAGGAGCAGGCGCGCAACGACGGTCGGCCGATCGTCGTCCGTCAGCTGCTGACCGCGATGCGGCACCAGGCGCGGTCCCGCGAGATCGCCGAGCTCACCGTCCAGTACCGCGACCAGGGCGTGGTCGGCTTCGACATCGCCGGCGCCGAGGCGGGGTACCCGCCCACCCGCCACCTCGACGCGTTCGAGTACCTCCAGCGCGAGAACGCCCACTTCACCATCCACGCCGGCGAGGCGTTCGGCCTGCCGTCCATCTGGCAGGCCATCCAGTGGTGCGGCGCGGACCGGCTCGGGCACGGGGTGCGGATCATCGACGACATCACCGTCTCCAACGACGGGTCGCCGCGGCTGGGCCTGCTCGCCTCCTACATCCGGGACAAGCGGATCCCGCTGGAGATGTGTCCGTCGTCGAACATCCAGACCGGGGCCGCGCCGTCGATCGCCGAGCACCCGATCGGACTGCTCACCAAGCTCCGGTTCCGGGTCACCGTCAACACCGACAACCGGCTGATGAGCGGGACGTCGATGACCGGCGAGATGCACAAGCTGGTGGAGGCGTTCGGCTACGGGCTCGAGGACCTGCGGTGGTTCACCATCAACGCGATGAAGTCATCGTTCCTGCCGTTCGACCAGCGGCTCGAGATCATCGACCGGACGGTGAAGCCCGGCTACGCCGCCCTCCTCGACGAGGACGCTATCCGCGAGTCAGTCGGCTGATCCGGCGGTAGGCCTGCTCCGGGGTCAGCGGCACGCAGCCCAGTGCCACGGCGTGCGCGACGACGTGGGGCTCGGACCGCATCAGCAGGATTCCGCGGCGCAGCAGGATCAACGGTGGCTTGCGGCGCTCCCGGAGGTCGCGCGCCAGCCGGCGCCAGAACGTGACCAGGCGGTGGTGCCGCACGCAGATTGCGTCGCCGAGCAGGTCGCGGGCGGCGCAGTCGGCGACGATCTCCTGGGCGAAGATGCCCTCGGCGACGAAGTACGCCGCACCGTCCAGCTCGAGCCGGTGGCTGCCGGTCCGGCCGTCCTGCGCGATGTCGTAGACGGGTACGTCGGCGGCGCCGTCGCGGCACAATGCCTCGATGACGCGCAGTGCGTCGTCGTGCAGCCAGGACGCGGGGTCGTCCCAGTCGGCCACGCCCATCGCCAACCGCGGGAGGGTCGGGTCGCTCCCGTTCTTGTAGAAGTCGTCGAGGTTGAGGACAGGGAGCCCGAGTCGTCGCGAGAGCCGGGACTTGCCGGAACCGGACGGGCCGGCGATGACGATGACGCGGGCGGCCACCGCGACGTCAGATACCGATCGGGTGCCACACGGTCTTGGTCTCCAGGAATGACGTCAGCCGTTCGGTGCCCGGCTCCGCGGTCCAGTCGCTCGTCGTACCGAAGGCACCGGGACGGACCACCCGCTTGAGGTTCTCGGCCGCGGCCTCCTCCAGCGAGCGGGCCAGGTCGGGGTCCTCGACCCCGGCCAGGTCGATCGCGTTCACGTCCATGTGGGAGGCGAGCCAGGGAGCCACCTCGGCCGCGGAACCGGTCAGCATGTTGACCACGCCGCCGGGCACGTCCGAGGTGGCCAGCACCTCGGAGAGCGTGATCGCGGGAAGCGGCCGCTCGAAGGAGGTCACCACCACGGCGGTGTTGCCGGTGACGACCACCGGCGCGAGCACCGACACCAGGCCGAGCAGCGAGGACTGCTGCGGCGCCACCACCGCCACCACGCCGGTGGGCTCTGGCATCGAGAAGTTGAAGAACGGCCCGGCGATCGGATTGGCGCCGCCGGCCACCTGGGTGATCTTGTCGGCCCAGCCGGCGTACCAGACCAGCCGGTCCACGGACAGGTCGAGCACGTTCTCGGCGGCACGCTTGCCCAGCCCCTCCGAGCGCTGCACCTCGTCGACGAACTGGGCGCGTCGCCCCTCGAGGACCTCCGCGACCCGGTAGACGACCTGGCCCCGGTTGTAGGCGGTCCTCCCGGACCATCCGCCGAAGGCCTTGCGGGCTGCCTGCACCGCGTCGCGGGCGTCCTTGCGCGAGGCCTGCGACGCGTTGGCGAGGAAGGTGCCCTTGCTGTCGGAGACCACGTAGGAGCGTCCGGACTCGGAACGCGGGAACGCGCCGCCGATGTAGAGCTTGTAGGTCTTCCTGACGTCGATGCGCGACTCAGTGGGCAAGGTAGGCCTCCAGACCGTGCCGGCCGCCCTCGCGGCCGTAACCGGACTCCTTGTAGCCGCCGAAGGGGCTGGTGGGGTCGAACTTGTTGAACGTGTTGGCCCAGACGACGCCGGCGCGGAGCTGGTTCGCCGTCCAGAGGATCCGGGACCCCTTGTCGGTCCACACACCGGCGGACAGCCCGAACGGGGTGTTGTTGGCCTTCTCCACCGCCTCGGCCGGGGTGCGGAAGGTGATCACCGACAGCACCGGCCCGAAGATCTCCTCGCGGGCGATCCGGTGCGCCTGGGTGACGCCGGTGAAGATCGTCGGCGGGAACCAGAAGCCGTTGGTGGGCAGCTCGCACTGGGGTGACCAGCGTCCCGCGCCCTCGGCCTCGCCGACCTCGGACAGCTCCTTGATCTTCGCCAGCTGCTCGGCGGAGTTGATCGCACCGATGTCGGTGTTCTTGTCCAGCGGGTCACCGACGCGCAGCGTGGCCATCCGCCGCTTGAGCCGCTCGAGCACGTCGTCGGCGACCGACTCCTGCACGAGCAGCCGGGAGCCGGCGCAGCAGACGTGGCCCTGGTTGAAGAAGATGCCGTTGACGATGCCCTCGACGGCCTGGTCCACCGGGGCGTCGTCGAAGACGATGTTGGCGGCCTTGCCGCCGAGCTCGAGGGTGACCTTCTTGTCGGTGCCGGCCACGGCCTTGGCGATCTGCCGCCCGACGTCGGTGGACCCGGTGAACGCGACCTTGTCCACGTCGTCGTGGGTGACCAGCGCCCGGCCGGTCTCACCTGCGCCGGTGATGATGTTGACGACACCCGGCGGCAGGTCCGCCTGCTGGCAGATCTCCGCGAACAGCAGGGCGGTCAGCGGTGTGGTCTCGGCCGGCTTGAGCACGACGGTGTTGCCACAGGCCAGCGCCGGTGCGATCTTCCAGGCCAGCATGAGCAGCGGGAAGTTCCACGGGATCACCTGTCCCGCCACCCCCAAAGGCTTCGGAGGTCCGGACTCTCTCGTTGAGAACCCGGCGTACTCGAGCTTGTCCGCCCAGCCGGCGTAGTAGAAGAAGTACGCCGCCACCAGTGGCACGTCGACGTCGCGGGACTCCTTGATCGGCTTGCCGTTGTCGAGCGACTCCAGCACCGCGAGCTCACGGGCGCGTTCCTGGATGATCCGCGCGATCCGGTAGAGGTACTTGCTGCGTTCGCGGCCCGACATCTTCGACCAGACCCGGGTGTAGGCCCGGCGGGCCGCCTTCACCGCGTTGTCGACGTCGTCGGCGGAGGCCTCGCCGACCTCGGCGAGCACCTCCTCGGTCGCGGGGCTGATCGTCTTGAACGACCGCCCGCCGGAAGGGTCGACGAACTCGCCGTTGATGAACAGGCCGTACGACGACTTGATGTCGACGACCGACCGTGACTCGGGAGCTGGGGCGTACTGGAACGGCCCGGAGGTGGAGCTTGTCGAAACCATGTCGTCAGTCCAGGGTGAAGTAGTCGGGGCCGGAGTAGCGGCCGGTGTTCATCTTCGTGCGCTGCATCAGCAGGTCGTTGAGCAGGGACGAGGCGCCGAACCGGAACCAGTCCGGGTCGAGCCAGTCGGGGCCGGCCACCTCGTTGACCATCACGAGGTACTTGATCGCCTCCTTGCTGGACCGGATGCCGCCGGCGGGCTTCACGCCGACCATCTGGCCGGTCGCCTCCCGGAAGTCGCGGACCGCCTCGAGCATCACCAGCGTGCCGGGCATGGTCGCCGCGGGCTGCACCTTGCCGGTGGAGGTCTTGATGAAGTGCGCGCCGGCGATCATCGCCAGCCAGGAGACCCGGCGGATGTTGTCGAAGGTCTGCAGCTCACCGGTCTCGAAGATCACCTTGAGGTGCGCCCGGGACCCGTCGGGACGCGCGCACGCGTCACGGACGGCGACGATCTCCTCGAAGACCTCGAGGTAGCGACCGGAGAGGAACGCGCCCCGGTCGATCACCATGTCGATCTCGTCGGCACCGGCCTCGACGGCGTCGCGGGTGTCGGCGAGCTTGATGTCGAGCGCGGCCCGCCCGGAGGGGAAGGCCGTCGCCACGGACGCCACGTGCACGCCGCTGTCGCCCAACGTCTGCTTGGCGGTGGTGACCATGTCCGGGTACACGCACACGGCGGCGACCTGCGGGCAGGTCGGGTCCGCCGGGTCGGGACGCATGGCCTTGGCGCTGAGCGCGCGGACCTTGCCCGGGGTGTCCTGTCCCTCCAGCGTGGTCAGGTCGACCATCCGGATCGCCAGGTCGATCGCGAACTGCTTCGCGGTGGTCTTGATCGAGCGGGTCGCCAGGCCGGCGGCCCGGGCCTCGGCGCCTACCTGGTCGACGCCGGGCAGGCCGTGCAGGAAGCGGCGGAGGGCAGCGTTCGACGAGGTGGCCTCGGCCAGGTCGGTGGCCGCGCTCGCCGCCGGGTTCACGACGGTAGTCACCGGGCAAGCATAGGTCCGGGGCCGCGGTTGTGGAGAATCGCGCCGAGGCAGGCAGAATCGGGGCATGGCCACCTCCGGAGCGGACTCACCCGGCGCCCACCCCGTCGAGCGGTTCAAGCCGACCAGCGGGCGCTTCGTCGGCTACGCGGGTCTGGTCTTCGTCGCCGTCGTCGTGGGCTACGTCGCCTTCCGGGTGCACACGGTCACCGGTCTCCAGGTGGCGCTCGGCGTGCTGCTGTTCGGCGTGCTCACCTGGCTGACCCAGCTGCGTCCGCGGGCCATCGCCTACTCCGACCGCCTGCTGCTGAGGAACTCCGTACGCGACGTCGAGATCCCGCTGGTGCTCATCGACGACGTGAGCGTCCGCCAGGTGCTGTACGTCTGGGCGGGGGAGCAGCGGTTCGTGTGCGTCGGGATCGGCCGGTCGATGAAGGACATGGTCAGGCGCCGCAGGTCCGCAGCCACCCCCAGCCTGCTCGGGACCAGCCGGGTCCGCGAGTTCGTCGACATGGCCGAGAAGGCCGCTCCGGAGCAGACCACGATGAGCTACCAGAGCTTCGTGGAGGTCCGCATCGACGAGCTGGTGGCGCAGGCGAAGAAGGAGGCGGCCGGAGAGCCGGCCGCCGGACCGCGCCGGTTGTACGCCTGGCCCGAGATCGCCGCACTCGCCCTCACCGGTACGGCGTTCGCGGTCAGCCTGTTCCTCTGACCGGCTCCTCGAGGCCGGCCGCCCGGGCCAGGTCGGAACGGATGGCGTCCAGGCGTCCCGCCGCGGCGATCCGAGCCGCATCGGCCGCACCCGGCTCGTCGCCCTCGACGGGCACCACCACCTCGAGGTAGCACTTGATCTTCGGTTCGGTGCCGGACGGCCGCACGATCACGCGGGCGTCCCCCGAGAGCCGGTAGCGCAGGCCCTCGGTCGGGGGCAGATCGGCACCGCCCTCGGCGAGGTCGTCGACGCCCTCGACCGGCAGACCTCCCAACGACGTCGGCGGGGTCGACCTGAGCCGGCTCATCGCGGCACCGATCCGGCCCAGGTCGCTGACCCGCACCGAGAGCTGGTCGGTCGCGTGCAGGCCGTAGGCGCGGGCGATGTCGTCGAGCCGGTCGTCCAGGGTGCGACCCTCGGCCTTCAGCGCGGCGGCGAGCTCGGCGACCCGCAGCAGCGCGGAGACCCCGTCCTTGTCCCGGACCAGCTCGGGCGCCACGCAGTAGCCGAGCGCCTCCTCGTAGCCGAACGCCAACCCGTCGATCCGGCCGAGCCACTTGAACCCGGTCAGCGTCTCGCGGTACTCCTGGCCGTGGGCCGCTGCCATCTTCGCGAGCAGCGAGGACGACACGATGGTCGTCGCGTAGATGCCCGGGACACCGAGCCGCAGCAGGAAGTCCGCGAGCAGCGCACCCACCTCGTCGCCGCGCAGCATCCGCCAGCCGTGCGGACCGGGGACGGCGACCGCGCACCGGTCGGCATCCGGGTCGTTGGCGACCACGACGTCGGCACCGACCTCACCGGCGAGCCGGATCGCGAGGTCCATCGCGCCGGGTTCCTCGGGGTTCGGGAATGCCACGGTCGGGAACTCCGGGTCCGGCTCGGCCTGCGCCACGGCCAGGTGCGGCGCCGAGAAGCCGGCCTGCTCCAGCACCCGGACCACCGACTCGCCGCCGACGCCGTGCAGCGGCGTGTAGACCATGGTCAGCGCGCGTGGCCCGCTCGGCGCGGCGAGGTCGCTCACGCTCTTGAGGTAGGCGTCGACCACGTCGTCACCGAGCGTGGTCCAGCCTTCGGCTCTCGGCACCGACCCGAGGGGGCCGACGGCGTCGATCTCCGCGGAGATCTGCTCGTCGGCCGGCGGGACGATTTGGCTGCCGTCGCCGAGATAGACCTTGTACCCGTTGTCCTGCGGCGGGTTGTGCGAGGCGGTGACCATCACCCCGGCCACGCAGCCGAGCTCCCGGATCGCGTAGGCCAGCACCGGTGTCGGCAGCGGCCGGGGGAGCACCCTCGCGTCGAGTCCCGCGCCGGCCATCACCGCAGCCGTGTCCTCCGCGAACACGTCCGAGCCGTGCCGGGCGTCGTAGCCGACGACGACCGTGTCGCCGGGGCCGGCACCGTGCTTCCTCAGGTACGACGCCAGCCCTGCCGCCGCGCGGATCACCACCGCCCGGTTCATCCGGTTCGGACCGGCCCCCAGGGCACCCCGCAGGCCGGCGGTGCCGAACTCCAGACGGCCGTCGAAGCGGTCGGCGAGGTCGAGCGCCGCGGGCCCCGACGGGTCCCCCGTGACAGCGCCGACGAGCTGCTCGAGCTCGCTCCTGGTCTTCGGGTCCGGGTCCTCGGCGGCCCAGCTCCGGGCGCGATCGAGCAGGTCAGCCATGTCGGTCATGGGCGAAGGCTAGCGGGGCGGAAGTAGCGCTCGGTGACGAACGGTCCGCCCACGTAGCCGGCTTCGACCTCGTCCTCCTCGGTCGCCGGTGCCTGCTCGACCTGGGCCGCGAACTGCTCGGCGTCGTCGCGCGGGTGGTAGCCGAGCGCGCGCCCCGGCTCGAGGTCCCACCATGCCCGGGTGTTCGCCGAGATCCCGTAGATCACCGCGAACCCGGGGTCCGGTGCGCTCAGGCAGGCGTCCACCATTCGCACCGCGTCGTCGTGCGACAGCCAGGTCGACAGGCCACGCCGGCTCTCCGGCTGCGGCAGGAAGCTGCCGATCCGGGCGGCGACGGCGTCGATGCCGTAGCGGTCGACGTACAGGCTGAGCAGTGCCTCGGCGGCCACTTTGCCCACGCCGTAGAACGTGTCCGGCCTCGGCCGGACGTCGGTGCCGAGCCGGTCGCTCCGGGGAGTCCGTCCGACCGCGTGGTTGCTGCTCGCGTAGACGATCCGGTTCACCCCGTGCGCGACCATCGCGTCGAGCAGCGCGCCGGTGGTGATCACGTGTGACTCGAGGATGGTGGGCAGGGAGTCCTCGGTCGGGATGCTGGCCAGGTGCACCACGGCGTCCAGGCCACCGCCGCCGACGACCGCGCCGAACACCGCCTCCACGGCGTCGGGGTCCCCGCAGTCGGCGGTGAACCAGGCGCCGGTGAAGCCTTCCGGCTCGACCTTCAGGTCCATCCCGACGACGTCGTGGCCGCGGTCGACGAGACCACTGCAGACCACGGTGCCGATGCTGCCGGCGGCGCCGGTGACCAGAACCCGCATCGGCATGCCTCAGACCTTTCGCACGATCGCGGCGAGGAGTCCGCCCATCCGGGTGGCGGCGGCCCTGCCCGCCTCGAGGACCTCCTCGTGGTTGAGGGGCTCACCGCTGATCCCGGCCGCCAGGTTGGTCACCAGGCTGATGCCCAGCACCTCCATCCCGGCCTCGCGCGCGGCGATCGCCTCCAGCGTCGTCGACATCCCGACCAGGTCGCCACCGATGACGCGGACCATGTTGATCTCGGCCGGTGTCTCGTAGTGCGGCCCGGGGAACTGCACGTAGACCCCTTCGTCCAGCGAGGCGTCCACGTCCCGGCAGAGCGCTCGCAGGCGGCCGCTGTAGAGGTCGGTCAGGTCGACGAAGTTCGCACCCTCGATCGGTGAGGTGCCGGTCAGGTTGATGTGGTCGCGGATCAGCACCGGCGTCCCGGGCTGCCACGTCTCCTTGAGCCCGCCGCAGCCGTTGGTCAGCACCGCCACTGCGCAGCCCGCGGCCGCAGACATCCGCACCCCGTGTACGACGGAGCGCACTCCCCGGCCTTCGTAGAAATGGGTCCGGCCCAGGAAGACCAGGAGGTTCTTGTCACCGGCCCGGACCGAACGGATCCGGCCGGCGTGCCCGGCCACGGCCGGTGGTGCGAACCCCGGGAGGTCGGTCGTGCTCACCTCCGCGGTGGCCTCGCCGAGCGCGTCCACGGCGGGGAGCCATCCCGACCCCATCACCAGCGCGATGTCGTGGGTCTCGACGCTCGTCAGCTCACGGAGCCGGTCAGCGGCCCGGTCGGCCAGCTCTCGGGCGGTGGTATCTGTGCTCACGGGTCGCAGCGTACCGTTCCCGCAGGAGGCGACGATGACGGATGAAGAGCTGTCCGAAGCCGAGCTCGGCCATCTGCGCCGGTGCATCGAGCTGGCCGGAGAGGCGCTGGAGGTCGGCGACGAGCCGTTCGGCTCCGTGCTCGTGGACGGAGCGGGACGGGTGCTGGCCGAGGACCGTAACCGCGTGGTCGAGACCGGCGACCGGACCAGGCACCCTGAGTTCGAGCTGGCCCGGTGGGCCGCCGCGCACATGGAGGCGGAGGACCGGGCGACCGCGACGGTGTTCACCTCCGGTGAGCACTGTCCGATGTGCGCGGCCGCGCACGCGTGGGTGGGGCTCGGCCGCATCGTCTACGTGCACTCGTCCCGACAGCTGGCCGGTTGGCTCGACGAGCTCGGCGTGGCCCCCGGGCCGGTGGCGACGCTGCCGGTGCAGGACGTCGCGCCCGGGATCACCGTCGTGGGGCCGGTACCGTCGCTGGTCGAGCAGATGCAGGACCTGCATCGACGCCGCTTCGGCTAGCCGGGTTCAGAGCCCGCTGGAGCGGCACGGCCGCGCCCGCAGCCCCGCAACGTAGTCGTCGGGTGCGTCGGCCGCCTGCGCGGCGTCGGCCAGCACGCCGAGGTAGCTCGCCGACGGCAGGCCACCCTCGTAGGCGTCGAGGACGTAGGCCCAGGCGACCTGCTCCCCGAGCAGGGTGGCCACCCGGACCCGGGTCTTGCGGTAGAGACCTGAATCGGCACTCTCCCAGCCGTCCAGGTGCGCCACGTCGTCGGCGGTCACGTCGTACACGGCCACGAAGACCTGCTCGAGCGGGTCCTCGACGATGGTGGCGAGAGCGCCGTCCCAACCGTGCTCCTCGCCGCCGAAGGTGAGCCGCCAGCCGATCAGCCAACCGGTGCTGCGCAACGGCGAGTGCGGGCAGCGCTCACCCATCCGGGCGGGATCGAGGTTCGACCCGTAGGCGGCATAGAGAGGCACGGCAGGGAGCGTAGCGCCCCCGATTGGCCAGGCTTCGGCGGCGACGCAAGAATGGGCCGCGTGAATCGAGTGGTGATCGTCGGCGGCGGACCTGGTGGCTACGAGTCGGCGCTGGTGGCCGCCCAGCTCGGGGCAGACGTGACCGTGGTCGACAGCGATGGTCTGGGCGGGTCCGCGGTGATCACCGACTGCGTCCCCTCGAAGACGCTGATCGCCACCGCCGAGCTGATGGCCGAGATGGAGGAGGCCGGCGAGCTCGGCATCTCGTTCACCGGTCCGGACAGTGCTCCCGGCGTGGTGACGGTGGACCTGACCCGCGTGAACACCCGGGTGAAGGCGCTGGCGATGGCGCAGTCGGCCGACATCGAACGCCGACTGACCCGGGACGGGGTTCGCATCGTCAACGGTCGCGGAAGGCTCCTGGGACCCAACCAGGTGGTGGCGTCGCTGGCCGACGGCCGCGAGGAGACCCTCGACGCGGACGCGGTCATCGTCGCCACAGGGGCAAGCCCGCGCACGCTGCCGAGCGCGCAGCCCGACGGGGAGCGGATCCTGACCTGGGAGCAGGTCTACGACCTCGACGAGGTCCCGGACCGGCTGATCGTGGTCGGCTCAGGGGTCACCGGTGCCGAGTTCGCCAGCGCCTACAACGCCCTCGGCCTCGACGTGGTGCTGGTCTCCAGCCGCGACCGGGTGCTGCCCGGTGAGGACGCCGACGCCGCAGAGGTGCTCGAGGAGGTCTTCGCCCGACGCGGGATGACCGTGCTGTCGAAGTCCCGGATGGAGTCGGTGACCCGGTCCGGTGACAAGGTCACGGTGACCCTGACCGACGGCCGCAGCGTCGAGGGTTCGCACTGCCTGCTGGCGCTCGGCTCGCTCCCGAACACCGACGACCTGGGTCTCGACGAGGCCGGGGTGGTCCGTGACGACGGCGGGTTCATCAAGGTCGACCGGGTCTCCCGCACCTCCGCGCGCGGGGTCTACGCCGCTGGGGACTGCACCGGGATCCTGATGCTGGCGTCGGTCGCGGCCATGCAGGGCCGGATCGCGATGTGGCACTTCCTCGGTGACGCGGTGGCCCCGCTGAACCTGAAGACCGTGTCGTCGAACGTGTTCACCGCACCGGAGATCGCGACGGTCGGCTGGTCACAGACCGCCGTGGACAACGGCGAGATCCAGGCCGACGTGGTGACCCTTCCGCTGTCGGGCAACGCGCGGGCGAAGATGCAGGGAGTGCGGGACGGCTTCGTGAAGCTGTTCTGCCGACCCGGGACCGGGATCGTCGTCGGTGGCGTGGTGGTCGCACCCCGGGCCAGTGAGCTGATCCACCCGGTGGCGGTCGCGGTCTCGGAGAGCCTGACCGCCGACCAGCTCGCCCATGCGTTCACGGTGTACCCGTCGATGAGCGGCTCGGTCGCCGAAGCGGCCCGCCGGCTGCACCGCTACCACGCCTGACGCCGGCTCAGAAGCCGAAGTCGCCACCGCCGAAGTCGCCGAAGCCGCCGCCGTCGAAGCCCCCGCCGCCGGCGTCCCCACCGAAGTCACCTCCGCCGTCGCCACCGAAGTCACCGCCGCCGTCTCCTCCACCCTCACCACCGGCGTCGCCGGCGCCGAAGTCGGAGTCCGCGCCCTCGACCATGCCCCCGTCCCAGGTCGGGGAGAGCAGTGTCATCAGCATGAAGCTGGGCAACAGGCCGGACAGGGCGTAGGCGCCGAAGTAGCCGCTGGCCCACGGTGAGTACGCCGGGCCGGCCTGCCAGTACGGCACGCGGCCGTATCCCTGCTGCACGGTCCTGATGTCCGGCTCGGCGCCCTGCTCCACGCGGTCCGCGTCGGCCGCGCACACCGGGACCTTACGGGGAATGCCCGCGGACGGCGCCCACTCGATGTCGGTGGTCGAGGGCCCGTGGGCGGGGTTGAAGAAGCAGGGCGGGCGGCGGACCGGGAGCGGCTGCCCGTTCTTGCGCGCCAGCACGCAGGCCACGGCGTACCTGCCGTCCTCGAGCGCCTCGGTCACGTGCTTGATGTCATCGGGCCGGCTGGCCTGCCGCAGCGTCTCCTTCGCCGCCTCGTAGGAGTCGAGCGCCCGCTGGTAGTCCTGGCGCATCGCCTCGTCGAGCGGGGTGACCAGCATGTCCGTGTCCAGGCGCTGCAGCTCCTCACCGAACCGGGTGACGTCCTCGTCGGCGACCTTGCGGACCGCGGCGAGGTCGGCGGCGTTGCGCTGCTCGAGCTCGCGGTGCCGGTTCTTCTTCGAGATGGCGCTGACCAGGAAGATCACGCCGGCGATGACGAGGAGCACGAGGAGGAGGTCCATACCCTCCAGCGTAGCCACGGGGACTGAAGAATGCCGATTCCTCGACCACGAATTACGTCTCTGTAATTACTTTGGGGTAATTCGAAAATACATTTCTTTTTGGACAACGACGCTATTTCCCGGTGCATAATCAGCATTCACAGAAGCATTCAGAATTCACATTCGTCACACGCCTCCGACTCGCGACTGGGAAGCGCGGGCCGCTGCGCCGACGATGTCGAACCAGGGGAGACAACCGATGGGTGCACGCAGTCTGGGGGTGTTCTCTGCCGTCTTCTCGACGGTGGCGGCCACCGTCGCGGTCGCCGGCCTGGGAGCGTCGCCGGCGGGCGCCGTCTCCACCGACCAGTCCTACTGGGTCCCGGTCGACAAGCGGGTCGAGGTCCGCGGTCACGGCTACGGACACGGGCACGGCATGTCGCAGTACGGCGCCCAGGGTGCCGCGCTGAAGGGCAAGAGCTACCAGGAGATCGTCGAGTTCTACTACCCGGGCACGTCCTGGTCGAAGATGCGTGGGCGGGTCCGCGTGCTGATCTCCTCCGACACGAGCGCCGACGTGCTGGTCAGCCCGGCCGCCGGCCTCGCGGTCCGCGACCTGGGCAACCGCCAGAAGTACGACCTGCCCGAGATCGAGGGGGTTCGCCGTTGGCGGCTGCAGGTCGCGGACGGCGAGACCGTGGTCGGGTACCTGACGAACCGGTGGCACCGGTACGAGCCGGGCGGACGGCCGGCGCTCGCCGGTGACGGGGAGTTCGTGGCCTCCGAGCCCATCACGCTGTGGACCCCCTCCGGCTCGGGGGCCTACCGTGGCACGTTGCGGCTCTCCACGCCGTCCCCGGGATCGAGCTCACGGGACACCGTGAACGTCGTCTCCATGGACCAGTACGTGATGGGTGTGGTCCCCTACGAGATGCCGGCGTCCTGGCACCCCGAGGCGGTCCGCGCGCAGGCCGTGGCAGCGCGCACCTACGCCACCTGGTCCCGCAACCAGAACAAGCGCGGTCACTACCAGATCTGTGACACCACCGCCTGCCAGGTCTACGGCGGCGTGGACGGCGAGGACCCGCGCAGCAACGCGGCGGTCCAGGCCACCCGGCGCCAGATCCTGACCTACGACGGCAAGCCGGCTTTCACCCAGTTCTCGTCCAGCAGCGGCGGGTGGACCTCGGCGGGCAGCGTTCCCTACCTGCCGGCGAAGGAGGACCCGTACGACGGCTGGAGCGGCAACCCGGTGCACAGCTGGTCGGTGACCATCGACGCCGGCCACTTCGAGCGCAGCTATCCCTCGCTGGGCACGCTTCGCCGGATCCTGGTGGTCAACCGGGACGGCAACGGGGACTGGCAGGGCCGGGTGAACAGCGTGGTCCTCGACGGCACCCACGGCGACGTGACCATCTCCGGGGACGACTTCCGGTGGGCCTTCGGCCTGCGTTCGAGCTGGTTCACCATCGAGCCCACCCCGATCATCTCCCGCTGGACACGGATCGGCGGGACCAAGTCCCCGATCGGACGGGTGCAAAGCAAGGAGTACCGCGTCGAGGACGGTGCCGCCCAGGTGTTCGCCCGGGGCCGGATCTTCTACTCGGCCGAGACCGGTGCCCGCGAGCTCTACGGCCGGATCCTCGGGCGGTACCGCGCGGTCGGCGGCCCGAAGTCCGCGCTCGGGATGCCCCGGACCGCGATCCAGGCGCGCCCGCCCGGGCGTCGGGCACTCTTCGAGGACGGGGCGATCTTCTCGCGCCGGCGCACCGGGGCGATCCCGCTGCTCGGGAAGATCGCCGAACGCTACCTGCGGATCGGCGCCGAGGAGTCGTCGCTCGGCTGGCCCGTCCGAGGGCACCGGCCTACCAGGAACGGCCAGGACGTGGCGTTCCAGAACGGCTACCTGTCCTGGAACCAGGAGACCGGACGGACCCGGATCTGGCCGCGGCGGTAAGGAGCCCGGTCAGCCGGTCTGGAGAACCAGCACCAGGTCGCCGCCTTCGACCTGGCGGGTGCCGTCGAGCGCGAGACGCTCGACGGTGCCGGTGACCGGCGCCGTGATCGAGGCCTCCATCTTCATCGCCTCGATGGTGGCCACCGTGTCCCCGGCCTCCACCGAGGTGCCCTTCTCGACCACGACGGTGACGACGCCGTCGAACGGGGCGGCGACGTGGCCGGGCCTGGCCGGGTCGGCCTTCTCCTGGACGGGCACGTCGGCGGCGACCGAGCGGTCACGCACGTTGACGGGCCGGAGCTGGCCGTTGATCGTGCACATCACCGTCCGGATGCCTCGCTCGTCGGCGCCACTGACCGACTGCACGCCGAGCAGCAGTCGCTTGCCCTCTTCCAGGTCGACGGGGTACTCCGTGCCCGGTGTCATCCCGTAGAGGTAGTTGGCCGTGGGCAGCACGGAGAGGTCGCTGTGCCTCTCCCGTGACTCGTTGAACTCCTTGGTGGGGCCGGGGAACAGCAGCCGGTTCAACGTCGCCCGCTTGTCCTCGGCGAGCCCTCGGCGCTCGTCGTCGGTGAGCTCGGTGACGGCCGGCTTGGTCTTCCGGCCCTCGAGGGCCTTGGTCCGGAACGGTTCGGGCCATCCGCCCGGTGGGTCGCCGAGGTCGCCGCACAGGAACCCGATCACCGAGTCGGGCACGTCGAACTTGCCCGGCTCTGCCGCGAACTCCTCCGGGTCGGCGCCGACCGCGACCAGGTGCAGGGCCAGGTCGCCGACCACCTTCGACGACGGGGTGACCTTGACGATGTTGCCGAGGATGTCGTTCGCGGCGGCGTACATGTCCTCGATCTGCTCGAACTTCTCGCCGAGCCCGAGAGCAATCGCCTGCTGGCGCAGGTTCGACAGCTGCCCACCTGGGATCTCGTGGGTGTAGACGCGGCCGGTCGGCGAGGGCAGACCGGACTCGAAGGGGGCGTAGACCCTGCGAGTGGCCTCCCAATAGGGCTCGAGGTCGCAGACCGCGGCCAGGTCGAGGCCGGTCTCGCGGGGGGAGTGGTCGGTGGTCGCCACCAGCGCGGACAGCGCGGGCTGGCTCGTCGTACCCGCGACCGCCGCGCAGGCCGCGTCCACCGCGTCCACGCCGGCGTCGATCGCGGCCAGCAGCGTGGCGAGCTGCCCGCCGGGGGTGTCGTGGGTGTGCAGGTGCACCGGCAGGTCGAACCGGTCGCGCAGCGCCCCGACCAGGGTGCGCGCGGCCGGCGCCCGGAGCAGGCCCGCCATGTCCTTGATCGCGAGCACGTGGGCGCCGGCGTCGACGATCCGCTCCGCGAGGTCGAGGTAGTAGTCGAGGGTGTAGAGCGTCTCGCCCGGGTCGGACAGGTCTCCGGTGTAACAGAGCGCGACCTCAGCGACCGTCGTGCCGGTCGAGCGCACCGCCTCGATCGCCGGCCGCATCTGCTCGACGTCGTTGAGCGCGTCGAAGATCCGGAACACGTCGATCCCGGTCGCCGCGGCCTCCTCGACGAACGCCTGCGTGACGTCGGTCGGGTACGGCGTGTACCCGCCCGTGTTCCGGCCTCGCAGCAGCATCTGCAGGCAGATGTTCGGCACCGCCAGGCGCAGCGCGGCCAACCGCTCCCAGGGGTCCTCGGAGAGGAACCGGAGGGCTACGTCGTACGTCGCGCCGCCCCACGCCTCGATGCTCCACAGGCCCGGGGTCATCCGGGACACGTGCGCGGCGACCGCGAGCAGGTCACGGGTGCGGACCCGGGTCGCGAGCAGCGACTG